>JANMLE010000161.1:0-7917 GCA_031372385.1 Planctomycetota bacterium
GGACTACAGTAGTCCCCACGCTCCGCCGACGGGACCCTCGGACCAAAACGCCAAAACCAAACAAACCGACAACAACCGGGCCGAACCTCACACCCGAAGGAGCCACGATGACTGAACCCGCTGGATCGCTCGACCGTCGCCAGTTTCTGCAAACCACCACGCTGGCTGCGGCGGCATCGCTCGCGCCGGCCATGTTCAACAATGTTGCGGCGCAGGAGAGTCCCGGCCAGGAATTGACTGCGGGTGTGATCGGCACGGGGCGCGGCATGGCTCACGCGAACGCCGTGCTGAACGCAAAGGGGATCAAGCTGAACTATGTCTGCGACGTCGACCGGAAGCGGCTCGACCTGGCCATGAAGACCGTCACCGACAAGGGTGCGAAGGCGCAGGGGATCACCGATTTCCGGCGGATGCTCGACGACCCCAAGCTGGATGTGGTGTTCATCGCGACGTGCAACCACTGGCACGCGCCGGCGGCGATCCTGGCCTGCTCGGCGCAGAAGCATGTCTACGTGGAAAAGCCCGGCAGCCACAATGCGCGCGAGGGGGAACTGATGGTCGCGGCGGCTCGAAAGTTCAAACGAGTCGTCCAGATGGGCAACCAGCGCCGGACCTGGCCGGGGATGCGCGAGGCGATCGACAAACTGAGGGAAGGTGCGATCGGCAAGGTCATGTACGCCCGTTGCTGGTACGACGCCCAGCGGCCATCAATCGGCAAGGGGAAAGAGGTGCCGGTCCCCGAGACGCTGGATTACAACAAGTGGCAGGGTCCGGCCCCCGAGCGGCCGTACGTCGACAACCTGGTCCATTACAACTGGCACTGGCGCTGGCACTGGGGCGGCGGCGAACTGGCCAACAACGGCATCCATTCGCTCGACGTCGCACGCTGGGGTCTGGGTGTCGACTACCCGACGCAGGTCAGCTTTCTGGGCGGTCGGTACCACTACGACGACGACCAGGAGACGCCCGATACCGGCACGGCGGTCTTCCACTTCGGCGACAAGGGGTGCTCGTGGGAAGTCAGCAGTTGCCTGCCGCGCCGCGAGGAAAAGCACAGCATGGTGGTCTTCTACGGGACCGAGGGATCGCTGCACATCGTCGACCCCGGCTACAAGATCTTCAACCTGAAGGGTGAGGAAACCGGTAAGGGGACGGGAGCCGGCGGCGAACAGCAGCACATCGAAAACTTCCTGGACTGCATCCGCACCGGCAAGACGCCGAACTCCGAAATTGAAGAGGGCCAGAAGAGCACGCTACTGTGCCATCTGGGCAACATCTCGTACAAACTCGGCCGCACGGTGAAGTTCGACCCGGCGACGAAAAAGATCGTTGGCGACAAGGACGCGGAAGCGCTGTGGGGCCGCGAATACCGCAAGGGATGGGAACCGGTCGTGTGAGGCGTCGTCGTACGGGGGCTGTCAATTTGTCGGGCGTCGCAGAAGGTCAACTGGTCGGATCGAAGTGTCCCAAACTGCCGTGGATATTGGGCCTTGTCAGCAGGAGAAATCATGTCGATCGTAGTTCCCGAAACCATTCAGCAGCGCATTCCACCGCTGCGTGCCGGTGACCGGCTGACGCGCGACGAATTTGAGCGGCGGTACTTTGCGATGCCCGACGTCAAGAAGGCGGAGTTGATTGAAGGAGTTGTCTACATGCCCTCCCCTGTTTGTACCGACGAACATGCCAGCCCGCATTTCGACTTCATCACTTGGATGGGCACTTATCGCTCTGCGACTCCCGGAATTCAGGGGGGCGACAACGGAACTTTGCGACTCGATCTGGACAACGAGCCACAGCCGGATGCCTTCCTGCGCATTCTTCCCGAGTTCGGCGGGCAATCGAAGACGGTGAAGGGTTATGTCGAAGGCGCCCCCGAACTCGTCGCGGAGGTGTCCGCTTCCAGCGCCAGCTACGATCTGCACACCAAATTGAACGTCTACCGGCGCAACGGGGTTTGCGAGTACATCGTCTGGCGCGTCTGGGACGCCGCGATTGACTGGTTCGTCTTGCGGTCGGGGCAGTACGAACGTTTGGCACCCGCGAAAGCGGGCCTCTTGCGCAGCGAAATTCTGCCCGGCTTGTGGCTCGACCCCGGGGCGCTTCTCGGTGGAGATCTGGCCCGCGTGCTGGAAGTGGTGCAGCAGGGGATCGCCAGCCGCGAGCACGCCAGGTTCGCAAAGCTCATGCAGTCGAGAACGACGACCGGCAAGTAGGAATTTGTTCAACGAATCACCGAGACAAGCACAACGGACGACCACCGTTTGACAGATGCATCTGACTTCAACAGTCCACTTACCGAAAGCACGCCCATGAAAGTCCCCGTATTGCGAACCAGTTTGATTCTGTGCCTGATCTCCGCATCGTTCGTCCATGCCGAAGATCAAGCCCCCAACACGCTGACCGATGCGGAAAAGGCCGCCGGTTGGAAGCTGTTGTTCGACGGCAAGACCACGACCGGCTGGCGGAATTACAAGAAGGAGACGCTCGGTCCCGGATGGAAGGTCGTCGACGGAGCCATCACGCGGGACGGCAACGGCGCGGGCGATATCCTGACCGTCGACCAGTACGACGCCTTCGAATTCTCCGTCGATTACAACATCTCGAAGGGTGGCAACAGCGGTCTGATGTTTCACGTCACCGAAGCCGGCGACGCCCCGTGGAAGACCGGTCCCGAGATCCAGATCCAGGACAACAAGGATGGCCACGATCCGCAAAAGTCGGGCTGGCTGTATCAGCTCTACAGTTCCGAAAAGGACGCCACGAAGCCGCCGGGCGAATGGAACACGCTGCGGATCCTGATCACTCCCGAGAAGTGCCAGCAGTTCATGAACGGCGAGAAGTACTGCGAGTACGTCAAGGGGAGCGACGACTGGAACGAGCGCGTTGCCAAGAGCAAGTTCGCCAAGATGACCGACTTCGGCAAGCCGACCAAGGGATTCCTCTGCCTGCAGGACCACGGCAATCCGGTGTCGTTCCGGAACATCAAGATCAGGCCGATCACGAAGTAGTCATGGCCGGACTGCGACTGCGGTGAATCATCACCGCAGTTCGCTTCGCACCGCCTCGCACAGCGTATCGATCTCCGCGGTCGTGTTGTACAGGTGGCATGAGACCCGCAGATACCGGTGTCCGTGGCATTCGGTGACCGGAACTTCGATCCTGTGCTCGCTCCACAGCGCGTGTTGCAGCGGATGGATCGCGTTCGGCCGGGCTTTCTTCGATGAACCCGGCGGCAGCGGGATGGCGATCATCGAACCATACCAATCGGGCGAGTCCGGGATGGTCGCGGTCTGGCCGAGGATCGGTTCCAGGCGCTGTCTCGCATACCGCGCCAACTCGTGTGTCTGCTCACGGAACGTGTCGAGTCCGACCCGTTCCAGAAAATCGATCGCGGCGGGGACGGACAGGAACGGCGCGGGGTCGCGTGTGCCGAGCCAATTGAGATCATCCTGCCAGCGCGGCGGGTTGCCTCCCAGGCTGCGGCCCCAACTCGTCAGATGCGGTTTCAGTTTCGACTGCCAGTTTTGGCGGACGTACAGAAACCCGGAACCGAACGGCGCCGACAGCCACTTGTGCAGGCTCGCGCAGTAGAAGTCGCAGTCGATCCTCCGCAGGTTGACCTGCTGCATGGCGATCGCGTGCGGCCCGTCGATGCAGACGGGTACTCCGCGCAGGCGCGCCTCGCGGCAGACGTCCTCGACCGGAAACGTGATCGCCGTCGGCGACGTGATGTGGCTGATGACGATCAGTTTCGTCCGGGGGGTGATGGCGGACAGGATCGGGCCGCTGATGTCTGCCGGTTGCTCGAACCGGCGCGGCTCTTCGTCGTGATCGCCAATGCCGAGTGTCGGTGAGACGATGCGTGCGCCAACTCGCTCGCACGCGGCACGCCAGACCCGGAAGACCGCTCCGTACTCGTGGTCGTTCAGCAGAACTTCATCGCCGGGGCCGAGCGGCAGTGATTCGGACACGATGTTCATGGCGACGGTGGCATTGTCGACGAACACCAGATCGCGGCTGTCGACCCCGATCCATTGCCCCAGCCGCGCGGCGGCGTCTTCCAAGGCCCCGTCAAACTGACGGAGAAAAAAGTCCATCGGGTTGGCGTTCAGTTGCCGCGACCAATTCTCGCGCACCTCCTGAACGACGCGCGGCGACGGACCGAACGAACCGTGGTTCAGGTAGCTCATACCCTCCGGAAACGACCAGTCACTGCGGCCAAACGGCAACTTCAACCCGCTCTCCGCCATCTCAACCTCGTTCGTAGTTCGTCAACATTCGAAGTGGTAGCCACGGTCGCCAGACCGTGGGATCTCACGCTCACCTTGCAATCTCCCCACGCTCTGACGAGCGTGGCTACAACTCCACTCCTCAGCCTCGACGCAGCACCAGTGCTTCCCTCGTTGATCTTGTGGTTTGCTGTTCATAATGCATTCGGACCGATTGCGGAACAGAAGACAACAATCCACGACAGCGCCCGTAGAGCGACGGAATCGGCGCTTGCCGATCCGTGCGACTGTGCATCGCTTGCATGAGGCCGACCTCTGATCGACAATCGCCGTCCGCCGGTCGCCGTCCCGCCTGAGTGGCCGGGCGTCATTCTTGTCCCCGTCTTCCGAAAGAGATCACCGATTCATGACCGATCCGCACGACTTCACTCGCAAACTTCAAAAGGACAATGGTTCCAAGATCGTTCTCATCGTCGGCGACGGCCTCGGTGGATTGCCGCTGGAACCCGGTGGCAAGACGGAACTGGAAACAGCCAATACGCCGAATCTGGATGCGCTCGCCCGGCGCGGGACGCTCGGCCTGAGCACTCCGGTCCTGCCCGGCATCGCACCCGGCAGCGGTCCGGGACATCTGGGACTGTTCGGGTACGATCCAGTCAAGTACCAGATCGGCCGCGGAGTTCTCGAAGCGCTCGGCATCGACTTCGAACTTGGTCCAAACGACGTGGCGATCCGCGGCAACTTCTGCACGATTGACGCCGCTGGCAACATCACCGATCGCCGCGCGGGACGCATCCCCACCGAAGTCGGCTCGAAGCTCAGCGACAAGCTGAACCAGATCAAAGTGCCGGGCGCGGAGGTGTTCGTGCGCGCGGGCGAAGGGTATCGCACGGTCATCATCTTCCGGGGTGAGGGTCTGGGCGGCGACGTGGCTGACACCGATCCACAGAAGACGGGTGTTCCCGCATTGCAACCGACGGCGAGATCGGCCGGCAGCGCGAAGACCGCTGAAATCGCGAAGGCATTTCTGGTCCAAGCGAAGGAAGTCTTGAAGAACGATGCTCCGGCGAATTTCCTGACGCTGCGCGGCATCGACAAGATGCCGCAGATCCCGCGGTTCCAAGAAGTCTATGGGATGCGGGCCGGCGCGATCGCCGTGTATCCGATGTATCGCGGCCTGGCCCGGCTGGTCGGCATGGATATTCTCGACGCGGGACATTCCCTCGAAGATCAGATGAACCGACTCGAAGCGGCTTGGAACGACTACGACTTCTTCTTCATCCATTGGAAGTACACGGATTCGTCGGGTGAGGACGGCAACTTCCCGCTGAAGGTCCAGCGGACTGAGGAACTGGATGCCGGGATTCCGCGCGTCACGAAACTGAATCCCGACGTGATCGTCGTCACGGGCGACCACAGCACGCCGAGCAAGATGAAATCGCACAGTTGGCATCCGGTCCCCGTGCTGTTGTCGGCGAACACCTGCCGGTTCGACGGGTCGACGAAGTTCGGCGAATCGCAATGCCTGCTCGGCGGACTCGGACAGTTCGAAGCCAAGCACCTGATGCTGCTGGCGATGGCGCACGCCGGACGGCTGGAAAAATACGGGGCCGAGCGCGCCTGCTGAACAACGGTTTTCGGGGAGGCGAGGCTCCTGCCGAGCCGCAAGTAATAAGTGATGTTCCACACTCGCACGGCTCGGCAGGAGCCTCGCCCTCCCTTTTTCAACAGGCAGCCAGCGTGCGTCTTGGCATCTTCGGTGGAACATTTGATCCGATTCACATCGGCCATCTGGTGTTGGCCGAGCAGTGTCGTGAACAGTGTCAGCTCGACGAAGTCTGGTTTGTTCCGGCCGCGCTGCCACCCCACAAGCGGGATGCGGTCATCTCACCCGCGAAGACCCGCTGCGAGATGATCGAATTCGCCATTTCGGGGAACCCGCAGTTCAAACTCAGCCGGGTCGAACTGGATCGGACCGGGCCGTCGTACACGGTGACAACGTTGGAACAACTGCACGCGGAAGACCCCTCGCGTGAGTTGTTCCTGCTGGTCGGAGCCGACTCGATCCGCGATCTGCCGACGTGGTACCAGCCGCAGCGAATCCTGGAACTGGCGACGATCATCGCGGTCAACCGCGGTCGCGATTCGCTCGCCCGACTTGAGACGCCACAGCCGGTGATCCAGCCTCTGTCCGGCATCGCGACGGAACGGGTGTCATTCCACCAGATGCCGGGGATCGAGATCTCGGCCACCGACATCCGGCGGCGGGTTTCCGAAGGGCGCAGCATTCGGTATCTGGTTCCCCGCGCGGTCGAGGCGTACATCCGCGAGCACGGCGTCTACGCGGCCGAGTGAATTCAACTCGGGCAAGTCCGTGGTAAAACCATCCCCGTAGCCACGCTCGCCAGAGCGTGGGTAGCAAGGCAGCAAGGGGTCAGGCACCGGACAAAGAGGTCGTCCGATCAGTTGGGGCCGAATGGTTTGGGAGTTCTCTTTCCCGAGCCCGCCGAGCGACGGCCGCGGCCTTTCTTACGCGGCGGCGGCGCGGCGGCTTCTTCTTCGGGCGTCACCGGCTGTCCGACTTGCTTCTTGAGTTGCAGGATGCGGTCTCGCAGTTTGGCGGCCCGTTCGAACTCCAGCGCCTCCGCCGCCGCCAGCATTTCGGCTTCGAGTTCGTTTAGGTATTCCTGCGTGATGTACTGCGCTTCGTCGGCCGCGCCACCCGCTTCCTGAGCGATCTTCTCCGCTTCAAGCTCCTCCTCGATCCCGCGGCGAATCGCCTTCTTGATCGTCTCGGGAGTGATGCCGTGCTCCTTGTTGTACGCCAGTTGCAGTTCGCGGCGGCGGTTGGTTTCGTCGATCGCCTGCTGCATGCTGTTGGTGACCGAATCGGCGTACAGGATCACCTGGGCGTTCACGTTGCGAGCCGACCGGCCGATGGTTTGGATCAGGCTGGTGGCACTCCGCAGGAAACCCTCCTTGTCCGCATCCAAGATGGCGACGAGTGAGACTTCCGGGAGGTCGATCCCCTCGCGCAGCAGGTTCACGCCGATGACCGCGTCGTACTTTCCCTCGCGCAGGCTTCGCAGGATCTCGACCCGTTCGAAGGCGTCGAGTTCCGAATGGAGCCACGCGCAGCGGATCCCTTCGTCCGTCAGGTACGTCGTCAGGTCTTCCGACAGCCGCTTGGTGAGCGTCGTCACCAGGGTTCGTTCGCCCATTTCTGTCCGCTCGCGAATCTGCTTCATCAGGTGCGGAACCTGGCCCCGCGCCGGATGGATCTGGATCGTCGGATCGACCAGTCCCGTCGGCCGGATCAACTGTTCGACAATCTCGCCCTCGGACTGCTCCAGTTCCCAGTCGGCCGGAGTCGCCGACACGAACACGGTCTGATGCCGTCGCGTGTTCCATTCGTCGAACTTCAGCGGCCGGTTGTCGAGCGCCATCGGCAACCGGAAACCATGTTCGACCAGCGTCATCTTGCGCGCATGATCGCCGTTGAACATCGCCCGGATCTGCGGGACGGTGACGTGTGATTCATCAATGAACAACAGGTAGTCTTCGGGAAAGAAGTCGAGCAGCGTGAACGGCGGTTCGCCCGGCTTGCGGCCCGACAGCGCCCGGCTGTAGTTCTCGATCCCCGGACAGAAGCCGACCTCGCGCAGCAGTTCGACATCGTGCCGGGTCC
>JANMLE010000188.1:0-2868 GCA_031372385.1 Planctomycetota bacterium
AGGGGGCCTGAGTCGTTGTTTTGGTTAACGAGTCCGACACCTTTGATCGCCCGCACGCCCCGAACGACGAACCACACAAGAACAACACCAAAGCACAGAAGAATGCCCAACAAGACGGTCAAGCCGACCCGGCCAAGCGGCGGGTTTTCGACCTGCGATGCCGGTCCCCAAATGAAAGTCTGTCGTGGTTCGCGCCGCTTGTTCCGGCCGCTTAACCTGGTCGTTGGCCGCCTAACCCCAAACTCGACTCGGTATTCTAATGGCGTCATCTGTCTACATCGAAACTACGATTCCCAGCTATTTGACGGCTTGGCGTAGTCCTGAACTCTCGATGGCCGCCAAACAGCAGACGACACGGCAATGGTGGGATGATCGGCGTCAACATTTTGACCTCTTCATCTCGGATGCCGTCCTGCTCGAAGCTTCCGGAGGTGATCCTGATGCCGCAAAACGGCGGCTGGAAGTTCTCGACGGGATTCCTGTGCTCAACCCGTTGTCCGAAGCTGATGAAATCGTGGTGGCCCTCATCGATCGTCTTTCTCTCCGAGATCGTGCGTTGACGGATGCGGCCCATATTGCCGTCTGCATCGTTCATGGCATGGACTATTTGCTCACTTGGAATTGCACGCACATTGCCAATGCAACGTTCCAGCCGATCATTCATAATGTATGCGACGATTTCGGTTTTTCGATGCCCGTAATCTGCACGCCCGATCAACTCATGGGGGATGACAATGACTCTTGACCCAATCCTTGCAGAAGTTCGGCGTGTTCGTGAAGAATACGCTCAACAATTCCACGGCGACGTCCGTGCGATGATGGATGATTTGCGCAGACGGCATGGCGAATCGGACCGTAAATCCGCTTCCCGTGCGCCAAAGCCTCGCCGCAAGACACCGGTAATGTCAAAGCAAAACGGCGGATAACCAGCGGTTCCAGCCGACACGGACAAGCGGCGGGTTTTCGGCGCGCGAAGGTCTTCGGCTTCGCTGATCGTCTGTCGTGGTTCGCGCCGCTTGTCCGGTCCGCTTAACCTGGACGTTGGGCGGCGAGGGGCAAAAGGGGCAGGTCCATTTAACGGCGCGGCCCCCCAGCGCCGCGTGCTGGTCCTGCACCCAAATGAAGAACGGGGACACGTTAAATGGACCGGTTCACTTTTTATGTCCCCGCTCGGCGAAGGGCGTGAAAACGACATGCATTCCCTGACATACCCCACACCCTTCGATGACTCAGGGTGTGCTACGCTCAGTGGTGACGCTTCACGTTGGTCGTGCCACCCCGCCTCGCTGGAATCTCACGTCAAGATGCCGTGGACGACTTTGCCATGCACGTCGGTCAGGCGGAAGTCGCGGCCGGCGTAGCGGTAGGTCAGGTGCTCGTGATCCAGGCCGAGCAGGTGCAGGATGGTGGCGTGCAGGTCATGCACGTGGACCGGATCTTTGACCGCGGCGAAACCGGCGTCGTCGGTGGCACCATGCACGTGGCCCCCCTTGATGCCGCCGCCGGCCATCCAGACGGTGAAGCCGTGGCGATTGTGATCTCGGCCCGGAGTGGTTGTGGGATGGGGTAATTCGGACGTGGGGGTGCGACCGAACTCGCCGCCCCACAGCACCAGCGTGTCGTCCAACAGGCCGCGCTGCTTGAGGTCGCGGAGGAACGCCGCGGTCGGGCGATCGACTTCGGCGCAGATCTTCGGCAGACGCTCCTCGATCTCGCCGTGATGGTCCCACGGAAAGCCAGCGCCGTACCACGCCTGCACCACGCGCACGCCGCGCTCCAACAGACGGCGGGTCAGGATCAGTTGCCGGGCCTGCGGGCCGGGACCGTACATGTCGAACACGCTCTTCGGTTCGCGCGTCAGGTCGAAGGCGTCGGTCGCCTCGACCTGCATCCGGAAGGCTTGTTCAAAGCTTTGAATGCGCGACTCCAGCCGTCCCTCGTCGGCGCGGGGCTGCTGATGCAGGCGGTTCAGACGGGCGAGCAAGTCCAACTGGGCCCGCTGCTCGGTCGGCCCCACGCGGCGGTTGCGGATGTTCTCGATCAGCCATTCGACGTCCTCATGCTTGCTGTTGACGAACGTTCCCTGATGGATGCCCGGCAGAAAGGCCGACTGCCAGTTCTGGGATTCGTTCAGCGGATAGCCTTCCGGGCACAGGGCGACGAAGCCGGGAAGGTCGCGGTTCTCGGAGCCGAGTCCGTACGTGACCCACGAACCGAGGCTGGGTCGGCTCAACCGCGCCGCGCCGGTGTTCATGAACATGATGCCGCCGTCGTGCGAGATGTCGTCGGCGTGCATCGACCGGATGACGCAGATGTCGTCGATCATCGCGGCGATCTCGGGAAACAACTCGCTCACCTCGATGCCGCTCTGGCCGTGGCGTTGGAACTTGTACTTCGAGGCGAACGCCGGGCTGCCGCTGGCCTGGGCATCGCGCGCCGCGGCAATGACATCGCGCGGGATCGGCTTGCCATGAAACTGCGCGAGCAGCGGCTTGGGATCGAACGTGTCGACTTGCGACGGCCCGCCGTTGGCGAACAGGTGAACCAGCCGCTTGGCCTTCGGTGCGAACTGCGGTGCCTGGGGCGCGAGCGACGGAGTGCCCGCCGCCTCAGTCCGGGCCGTCTCGCCCAGCAATTGCGCGAGCGCGAGGGCACCAATGCCGGCACCACCCTGGCGCAACATTTGTCGACGGTCCAGTCGAGCGTCCGGTGAATCCCAAGCAGGATGCAGCATGTCGATCACTCCAAGTTCGTTATTCGTCGAGCAGGCGGATCGCCTGTTGAAAATCAATTGTCGGGAGGGGGAGGCTCCTGCCGAGCCGCAAGAAACACCAAGCGTTCCACTCATGCGCGGCTCGGCAGGAGCCT
>JANMLE010000512.1:0-4141 GCA_031372385.1 Planctomycetota bacterium
CCCACGGTCGGTCCGGACGCAGCACGAACGCCACCAGTCGCCGCTCGAACTGCGGTGCTGCCGGCTTGTCGCCCGCCGGCTTGTCGCTTGCGGGCGGCAGAAGGTGCGAATACTCCCAGAAATCGACGAGCGCATGTCCGGCGGGGAGGCTCGCGCGGAGTCCGTCGATGGTGACGAGTTGCTGCGCGACTCGATATGTGGCGCTGCGGCTCGACAACTCGCGTTCGAGTTCTTCCTGCCGCTGCGCCAGTTGGTCAATCTGTTGACGCCACACGTCCTGCGTTGTCGAATTCGGCGTCGCGAGCGTTTGCTGCGCCCGCCGCGTGGAGACCGACCGCAGTTCTGTGAACAGCGGCGCAAGTTGCGAATCCGCCTGCGCCGCGCGCGTTTTTTGCTGCCGTCGCCAGATGGCCCCCTTCGCGAGCAGCACTTCCTGATAGACGTCTTGGGCATACAGACCGGACGACACCGCGATCGACAAATACAGGTTGAGTGAGCCGCGATTCGCCCGGGCGATCACGAACTGCTGCCGCTCCGACTCCACCGCCGACATCGACTCGACATGTCCCCGCGTGATGGCCACCGCTTGGTGAACCAGCGGCTCGGCCTGCGCGTGATCTCCCCGAGATTCGTAAAGCGATGCCAGATTACAGAGGCTGGCGGCGTACGTGGGATGCGTCTCTCCCAACGCCCCGGCTTGAATGGCGAGGGCTTGCCGCAAGAGAGGCTCGGCCTTCGCGTCGTCGTTCATCGAGACGTAAAGCACCGCGAGATTGTTGAGACCGACCGCGACCGCGGGATGCGTCTCACCGAGCGCGTTCTGCTTGATTTCGAGGGCTTGCCGGTAGAGCGGTTCCGCCTTGGCATAGTCTTGTCGCGTGTTGTACAGCGCCGCAAGGTTGTTGAGGCTGATGGCGTAATCGGGATGCTGCTCGCCGAGCACCGCCTGCCGGATTTCCAACGCTTGGCGATAGAGCGGCTCTGCCACCGCGTCGTCACCCATCGAGTCGAAGAGCATGGCGAGGTTGTTGAGGCCGGTGGCGTAATCGGGATGTTTGTCGCCACGCCGCGCCTTCTGGATTTCTAGGGCTTGAAGACAGAGCGGCTTGGCTTTCTCGTAGTCCCCCATCGATTGGTAGAACTCCGCGACATTGCCGAGGGTGACGGCGTATTCCGGATGCGTCTCCCCCCGCGCCGTCCGTTGGATTTCGAGAGCTTGCCGGTAGAGCGGCTCCGCCCGCGCATAGTCCCCCATCGCCTTGTGAAGCCCCGCGAAGTTATCGAGGGTGGTGGCGTAGTCGGGGTGCGTTTCGCCCGGCAGAATCTTTTGGATTTCGATGGCCTTCCGATAGAGAGGCTCCGCCCGGCGCAAGTCCCCCATCGACTGGTAGAGCCCCGCGAGGTTGTTGAGGCTGACGGCGTAATCGGGATGTTGCACACCGGGCGTCGACCGCCTGATTTCGAGGGCCTGCAGCAAGAGAGGCTCCGCCTTCGCAAAGTCTCCGGTCGAAGCATAGAGCTGTCCGAGGTTGTTCAGACTCATGGCATAATCGGGATGCTTCTCACCGGACACCGTCTTCCTGATCTCGAGGGCTTGGCGAAAGAGCGGCTCGGCCTTCGCCGAGTTCCCCATCGATTTGTAGAGCGACGCGAGGTTGTTCAGAGTGGTGACGTATGCGGAATTCGTTTCGCCCAGCACGGTCCGGTTGACGTCGAGGGCCTGGACGAAGAGCGGCTCCGCCTTCGCCGCGTCTCCCAGCGACTTGTACAGCACCGCGAGGTTGTTAAGGCTGGCGGCATAACCGGGATGCCGCTCCCCCAGAACGCTCCTGTTGATGTCGAGCGCCTCGCGGTAGAGCGGCTCCGCTTTCGCCGAGTCCCCCAGCGCGTCGTACAGCAACGCCAGATTGTTAAGGCTGTTGGCGTAATCGGGATGTTGCTCGCCCAGCACTTTCCGGCGGATGTCCGTCACCTGGCCGGCCAGCGGGAGCGCTTCGCGCGACTTTCCCTGATCGTTGAGTTGGACCACCGTTTCATTGAGCTGCGCGGCCTGAATCAACTGTTGCCGGTCTGCCGAGGTGAGACGTTCCAGCACCTTGACATTCTTCAAGGCCCGCCGTGCGTCGGCGGTGCGCCAGTGATCCGCGCCGCCGGTTTTCGAGCGGCTCGCCAGCACCTCCTCACGGGCTGTTCGAGCGGAAGCAAAGTCCCCGCGCTCCTCATGCAGTTGGGCGATGACGATCCGCGTGGCGAGCCCCTGATCGTATTTGTCGCCGGGCAACTGCTGCTCGACGGCGAGCATTTTTTCCGCCGCCGCGAGCGCCTCGGTCAGCTTGCCCTGCTTCCGCAGTTCCATCATCTGTTGGGAGAATTCCTCGCGCTGCTTCAGCTTCGCCTGTTCTGGGATCGTTTGCCGGATCTTCTCCAGTGTGTTCCGACTGGCGACATAGGCCGGATGGTTCTCGCCCAGCGTCGCCTTCTTGATATCGACGACTTGCCGCATGAAAGGCTCCGCCTGCACGAGGTCTTCCCTCTTGAGGTAGATCACCGCGAGGAATTCCAACTTCTGGACGTAATGGGGATGACGCTCCCCCAGCAGTCTCTTTTCAATTTCGACCGCTTCGAGGCAATACGGCTCCGCCTTCGCCCAGTCGTCCATCGCCGAGTACAGCTCGGCAAGATTGTTGAGGCTGGTGACGTAATCGAAATGGTTCGCGCCCAGCACTTTCCGGCGGATCTCCAGCGCCTGGTTGGCCATCTCCAGTGCGTCGCGCGCTTTTCCCCGCTGATGAAGCTGCTTGACCGTTTCGCTCAAGATCCACGCCTGGTTCAACAGCTGCCGGTCTTCGGGCGACAGCTTTTCGAGCACGCCGATGTTTTCCAACGCCCGCCGCGCATCGGCCGTGCGCCAGTGATCGACTCCCGCAACTTTCCGGCGGACCGCCAGAATCTCTGCGCGGATTTGTCTCGCGGCGGCGAAGTCCCCACGCTGTTCCTGGAGGTGCGCGATGAAGTCCCTCGTGCCGAGAACCTCGTCGTGTTCTTGCCCAAAGACATCCCGCTCGATGGCCACGATTTTCTCGGCGGCCCCGATCGCTTCGGCAAACTTTCCCAACTGGCGCAGATCGAGGGACTCCTTCAAGAGCGGATCCCGCTCCTTCAATCGCGCCTGCTGGACGGCCGTCAATTCCGGCGCGGGGGGAGTGTCTGCGGCAGTCGCGGCGGTAAGACTCCAAATCGCTCCCGATGCGATCAGCGAGCAAACCAGGTTCAGCGAGCAAACCAAGTTCGTGATAACGGCCAGCCTCGATCGTCTGCGATTCGTCCGAGTCATCTTCAACCTCGTTTCTGCGGCGTGCGGTCGATGCGAACAGTCACCCGAAGCGAAAGACGACAATCGCGACAGTGATTTCTGAGCCGATCCTTAGCTCGACTTTTGCCATCTTTGGACTGCGGGGATTCATCACCGCTTTCGTTTCTTGGACTTCGATTTCATTATTGACTCTGGTCGATTGGTGGTGCCGTTCACAAGGTCATCGCGGCACGAGAAAAGAAAGCGGCAATCAATTGCCGCACTCCAAAGTTGGCAAGAGTCGAGCTTTGTGTGCCTCTGCATCATTCGTTCGGCTCGATGTGGCTGAAGGCGAGACCTTCGACCAACGTGAACTGCGGTTTCAATTGGCGGGCGAATCGTTCGAGCGTTTGGGCGACTTGGTCGGCGGGTCTCAGTCCGGTCGATCGCGGTGGCCCCAAGTCTCGGCCGACCTGTTCGCGGATCACGTCTGTTCCGGCCAAGCGTAACACGGTCGACGGTGGAAGGCCCGGCCAATCGGGAGTTGTACCCCACGCCGCTTTGATCTGCTCCAACGAGATCGCTTCGACGGATTGTCCGATGACGACGAGGCATTCGGTGCCTGCCGATCCGGTGAGTGGCACGGTGGAGTCTGCGGCCTCGGGGTAGTGCCAGCGCCGGGTTGTCGGCTGTTTTGGGAGGGAGGCTACATGTTGCAACTCCCCCGCGCCGTTGATGGCGAACAGCATCACCGACAGACCGGCCGGGATGTTCGACTCGATGCTTAGCTCGTCACCCGTGGACAGCGGGACGGCGTCGTTCAGCTCGATCGTGGCGGTGTCCCGATGC
>JANMLE010000232.1:0-6476 GCA_031372385.1 Planctomycetota bacterium
CGCCAGCCGATGATCGGGTAGGGATAAGTCTCACCCGTCGGCAACGATGCCACGCGGGTCAGCCGCCGGGTCGCCCGTTCGATCATCGCCCGCGCGTCACGCGCCGCGGCATCCTGTCCCGACGTGCGCGCCTGCTCCTCACCCAAGCGCCAGTGAATCAGATCCCGCTCCAGATCCGCGCGCACGGGCAAGTCACCGCGGTACGCCAGCGGAACGATGACTTGACTCGCCTTCCATTCCCCCCGGCGAGCGACGCGGCCCGCGCTATCCGCCTGATACTTCCAGATGCCGAGCGTCGCCCCCGACACGACCGGTCCCACATACGCATAGCTGTGACCGGGTGGAGACAGCGCTTCAAGGGCGGCCAGCGCGGCGTGACCCAGCCGGCGTCCGTTCCGATCGGCGACGCGGACGTCCCCGACGTAGCCCTCGGCCGGACCAATGTCGCCCGACGCTCCCTGAATGAAGAAGCAGGGGGCGTCGGTGGCCGTTTCAATCACTTCCCGCATCGCACCGACATAGTCGGGACTGATCAGCGTGTTCTCCCACGCGAGGGTCGTGGGATGGCAGGCATAGTTGACGAACGTGGCGAGCGTGCGGCTCGAATCGCCGACGATCCTGCCGACCAGCACCGTGTCGTCCGCCAGTCCCACGGGATTGAATCCGCAGACAAAGTGACCGCGCTGTTCGTCGAAGAAATCGCGGTTCGTCGCCAGATCCGACCGTCCGCGACCGTAAACGATCGTCGACGGTTCCAGTCGTGTTTCCGCTTCGCCGATCAGCACGGTGATCGTGTGCGACATGTCGTTCAGGTAGGGCGGAATCAGGTCTCCACCGGGAAGGTCGCGCCGCTCCAGCCCCATCAGTCCCGCACCGTGCGTGTGCGAGAAGAACACCGTCAACTGGTCACGGACGACACCCGTGGCGGCGCTGACCGAGTCCAGCAGCGCATTCATCTCGGTGGTCCATAGCAGGCAGTGGTCGATGGCGATCAACACCTGCTGCCGCGCCGCGTCACCATCCAAGTCGCGCAGGAACAACACGGTCGCCGTGAGCGGCCAATGGACGCCAGTCGAGCGATCATGGGTCGCGGCACCCCACATCCGGTGATAGATCCCGACGGGAGGCGTGATGTCACACCGGGCGACCCCCGCGAGACACCGGCTTTGCGGAGTTTCGACAATCGACATGTGAGACCTTCGTGAAAGCCTGATTGACGACCGCCAACACTTTGTCCAAACCGTCTCGAACCGGCAAGTCGCAGACGGAAGTCCGATCCAACGGCAAGGAGGACCGATCCCACGTCGACGCGCCAACGGACTGTGCCTCATCAACGAAGGGGCTCCGCCTCAACATCGTCCGAACGTTGCGTGTCGCGAAGCGACCGGTGTCAGCTCGCTCCGGCTCGGGCACCGCCATCTACGAACAGATGGTCCGCTGCTGGTGTCTGGGATCGAGGATGTCGCCGCCTACCTGTTCAGAATCTGGTCGTACTCGCTGTGGTGGCCGATCCAAAACCAAGCCAGTCCTTCCGAGCGGTCACGAGCCAAAATGCGGTAATGCAATCCAACCCGCGCCGACCAGAAGGTGCCGACCTTCTTCAGTCGCTGGGAAGGGTGATGCGGATCTTGCTTCAGGAGAGCGAAGTTCTTGTCCGCCAACTCACGCACTTCATCCGGCAAGTGGCGGTAGCAATAAAAAAACTCGGGCGAGGCGAAGTGGTTCATAACGGCTGGCACCGGCCAGCCTCAACGTCGGCGTCCGCGCGACGCCCGGCCTCATCCAGCCGCCCAGCAAGAATATCCGTCTCAATTCGGCGGTCCCAAGCTTCGGCCATGTACTCCTCGAACCACTTCGCGAAGAGGATCAAGTCGTCAGCGGGCAATTGAACCACGGCAGATTCAAGTTCATTCAGGCTCATGGCAACCTCGGGAAAAGGGGTGACATGCTTGGTATTCACGCTGACCGACCGCTGGTGTGTTCGGATTCGGCGTCGGTCTTCATTCCGCAGGAGCGGCCCAAGGCTGCCGCCAGTGGCATCCGGCGGTGCTGGGGACAGTAGACATTAGATATCCTCCTTGCCGTAAGCGTGCGATTTTCTGTCTGAATGATGCGGTGGACAACTCCCAACCAACCGACCTGAATGGAAGCACCTATTGATTCAATTCAGTCTCCTTCAAGACGTCGTCAATGCCCGGGATTTGAAGATCCTGGATGACGCCCGACGATGGAGCCGGAGTTGCACCTTTCAATCTTAAAGAACGGCCAATTTGAAGGAAGATTTCGTCCCATTGAGTGAATTCATCGACCCTTGCGCCACAGCAAACGACATAACTGGCTTCAGTGGAAGCGAGGTAGAACTGATAACATGTGCGTGGTGCATCGTCATGACACGTGTACTTGAACCATGCCACTTCCGCCGTTCCCGCTGGGAAAACTCCGGCGACGTGGAGTTCAAAACCAGCAATGAATTCCCGCATCGAGATCGCACTCGACAACATTCGCTGCTTGGACGTTTGTGGCTGATCCAATGGAGTCTTGAAGACATTGACGCCGACGTTTGTGTGCGGCGACCCTGCGGCAAACATTTCATAGGGAGGTGTCGGCCTCTCCGAGATCTCAAGCATCTCCCAGTCATGAGGAATTGACAGCGACAACTTTCCATCAGTTGTGAGATACTCGCGAGTAGCCTCGTGCCCGTTTCGAAATGGACGATGTAGTGACATGACAAATAAGGCCAGACAAAGAACGAAGAGGGAAAAACCGATCAGCGAACCGAATATGGCGGCCTTCAGCATTCGATCATTTCCGATCCGCATTGGACCGCGTAATCGCTCGCTGATTCTGGGGACGCTCCGAGCGTCCATGACACTGGCTCCGACAGTTATTCCTGCGCCGATCCTCATCGAAACAGAGTCAGATCGCCGTTCTTGTCAAGGACGCCGGCCACGCCGCTGCCGGCGCTTTTGACGGAACCGGGTAATCCCGAGGGGCGGCCACGGTCGTCGTAGAGTTGCCAGCCGAGTTGTTGATCCTTCTTCCAGGCCACCAGAGTCCGACCGTCGTTCGTGGGGAGGGCCAGCACGCCGGTGCGCATGCCGTTCGCTCCCGGCGTCTTGATTTCATTGGGGGTGCGCAGGTTGCCGTCGGCGTTCAACCGGGCGAAGTAGATCTCGCCCTTGGTGGGCCAGGCGGCCACGTAACCGTCCTTGGTCGCCGCCACCGTGTAGTAGGTCATCGGGCAGGAATCGATCTTCCAAGGGGTGGTGCTGACGCGTGTCTTCGTGACCTTGTTCTGTGCCTGATCCCACAGCGCCAGGTACATGTCGCGTTCGTTGTTCGTTTCTTCGCGGTACAGAATGGCCAGCCGTCCATCCGCGCCGTACACAGCGCTGGTCGTGCAGCAGTTGCAGGGGTTCAGGGACGGATCGATCTCGACGGTCGGACCGAAGGTGGTGCCGCCGTCGCTGGAGACGTTGGCGTACAGCTTGTCCGCCATCCAGACGGCGGCCACGGCGCCATTTTCACCCACGGCGAGTGAGAACCCTTCGCTCGGTTTCCCGTTGATGTTTCGCACGGGCTCGAAGGCGGTCTCGCCCGGCAGCAGCCGCGTGTACATGTAGCCCCATTCCTCCTTGGGCAGCTTCAGTTTCCAGGCGTTGGTCCCCAGCACCACATGGACCGCTCCGTCGGCACTGACGGCCATGTCCCAGGTGATGAACTCCAGCCCCGGCTTGCGCGAGGCCCGATCGACGAGGGCGATCGGCTTGCTGAGTGTCTTGCCGTTGTTGGTCGATTTGACGTATTGGGGACCATTGGCGGAATCGCACACCAAATGGATCGTCCCCTGGCCATCGGTCTTCGCCGCCATCGGCATCCCCCCGGCGGGGACGGGAAGCGTGGTGACTTTCCCGGCGGCGAATGCAGAGTCGCTTGCCAGAGCGATCGCGAGGAACAACGACAGTGACAGTGCGGACGACGCCAAATTCAGTTTTAGTTTCATGGGGATGCCTCGTGGACGGTTCGGTTGAATGGGACGAGTGCAAAGTGAGAAGTGATCAGTGCAAAGTGCAAAATGAAAAACACTCATACAGACGGCGAAGTTGGATCGGCAACCACCGGACGACACCACCGGGAATTTGTTCATGATCGCAGCCATTACTGCCGCTCCACCACTTTGCACTTTGCACTGATCACTTCTCACTTTGCACTGAATCTTACGGACCAATCCTTCACAGCAGACTCATTGAACCTATCGGCCTGCACCGCCGCGGACGCGGTTTACCTGTTGCTTGGCGGCGTTGACCACGGTTTCGACGGTGAAGCCGAACTTCTTTTGCAGGTGCTTGAGCGGGGCCGAGGCCCCGAACGAGCGCATGCCGACCGCCGTGCCGTTCAGGCCGATGTGGCGTTCCCAGCCGAACGTGCTCCCCATTTCGACGGAGACGCGGGCAGTCACCGCGGCAGGCAGGACGGATTCGCGGTATTCGGGATGCGCGTGGCAGTAGTGCTCAAAAATTTCGAACGACGGGATGCTGACGACGCGGGCCTGAATCCCGTCGGCTTTCAACTGCTCCTGAGCTTCCATCGCGAGCGACACTTCGCTGCCTGAGGCCAGCAGCAGGACATCCGGCTTGCCGTTCGGTGCGTCGGACAACACGTACGCACCGCGTCGCAGACCGTCCGCGGCGGCGTATTTCTGACGGTCGACGGTGGGGACGGCCTGGCGCGTCAGCACCAGCACGACCGGTTCTCGCTTCTGCTCCATCGTGAACTTCCACGCTTCGACGACTTCGTTGCCATCGGCGGGACGCAGCGTGATCAGACCGGGGATCGCGCGAAGAGATGAAAGGTGCTCCACCGGTTGGTGGGTGGGACCGTCTTCGCCGACGCCGATCGAATCGTGCGTGAAGACGTAGATCGTCGGGATCTCCATGATGGCTGCCAGCCGGATGGCGGGACGCATGTAATCGCTGAAGACCAGGAACGTTCCCCCGTACGGCCGGACCTTGGAGACCGACATCCCGTTGAGGATCCCGCCCATCGCGTGTTCGCGCACGCCGAAGTGCATGTTGCGTCCGCCAAAGTTGTCGGCCTGCATGTCGCCCGCGCCGGCGAACGTCAACCGCGTTTTGTTCGACGGGGCGAGGTCGGCGGAACCACCCACCAGCCACGGCACATTCTGGGCGATCGCGTTGAGCACCTGTCCCGACGTGTCGCGGGTCGCCTTCCCCTTGGCATCCGCGGGGAACACCGGCAGGTTCTTGTCCCAACCCTCGGGGAGTTCGCGGCGGTGCATGCAATCGAGTTGGGCGGCCAACTCGGGGAACTCGGCGCGGTACTGTTCGAAGCGGGCGACCCACGCCTGTCGCAGGTCGTGTCCGCGCCGGCCGACACCGGCGGTGAAGTGTTCGTAGACGCCGTCGGGAACCAGGAACTTCGCTTCCTCCGGCCAGCCGTAGCCCTTTTTCGTCAGACGGATTTCCTCTTCGCCGAGCGGTTCGCCGTGTGCGCCGCACGTGTCCTGCTTGTTCGGCGATCCCCACGCGATGTGGCTGTCGACGATGATCATCGTCGGCTTGTCGTGATGATTCCTGAACTGCGAGAAGGCCCGTTCCAACTGGCCCAGGTCGTTGGCATCACTGACGCGCAGCACGTTCCAGCCGTAGCCGACAAACCGCATGGCGACGTCATCACTGAAGGCGAGGTCCGTTCCCCCTTCGATCGTGATGCGGTTGCTGTCGTAGATCCAGCAGAGGTTGGCGAGCTTGAGGTGTCCGGCCAGCGACGCGGCTTCGGCGGAAATTCCTTCCATCATGCAGCCGTCGCCGCACACCGAGTAGACGTCGTAGTCAAACAGATCGAAGCCGGGCCGGTTGAAGTTGGCGGCCGTCCACTGTCCCGCGATCGCCATTCCGACGCTGTTGGCGAGTCCCTGGCCGAGCGGCCCGGTGGTGGTTTCCACGCCGCTGGTCAAGCGGTATTCGGGGTGACCCGGACACTTGCTGTCGAGCTGCCGGAACCGCTTGATGTCGTCCAGCGGGACGGCCGGGCTGTCCAGGACTTGGTAGTCGTCGCTGACGGCCTTCGTGCCGGTCAAATGCAGCACCGAATAGAGCAGCATCGAGGCATGACCGGCGGAGAGGACAAACCGGTCGCGGTTGCTCCACGTGGGATCGGTCGGATCGTAACGCAGAAACCGCTGCCACAGGACGTAGGCGGTGGGCGCGATCCCCATGGGTGACCCCGGATGACCGGACTCCGCCGCTTGGACCGCGTCCATGCTCAGCGTGCGGATGGTGTTGATGGCCAGATTCTCGATCGACGTTCCGCCCGCGGCCGTCGTCCCCGATTGATTCGACATAACGCTGTTCCTCACCCTTTTTTCCCATGCGGGAGGCTCACGGTGCCCCCCCTGATCCAATTCCCAATTGTCGCCGGTCATTTCAGGCCAGCATCATTCCCAGCAACCGCCT
>JANMLE010000247.1:0-3916 GCA_031372385.1 Planctomycetota bacterium
GAACGGCGAGATTCTCCCGTTAAAACATCCGAAGGGATCTTTCCATGCCTTTAATATCCTAACGAAGGCGGAAGTCTTGAATGTGCGGGAGTCCGACATCAAGTGGTTCAGCGGCGAGAACATGGTTGCGATGAATATCAATCGCTTTGAGTTTCATAAGACAAAACTGAAGGGTTTGTCGATCTTCCGGTTGAAAGAACATCACAGCAAAGTGATGGTGACAGAGGCATTCAAGCGACGTGTGGAGGAATGCGGTCTGAACGGGTTTGTGTTCACCAAAGTCTGGCCGCTGCCGCCGGGCGTAAACTGGGAAGATGCGCGGATTCAGGCTCGTCGGATGAAGGAGAAGAAGCTTGGGTTGCAGGGAGAAGCCCTGATCCTGCGATTCCGTCCCTGCGGTCAGAAGGCAAACGCAAAGGAGAAACGGCTCATCAATTCCTATGCAGAACAACTCGATCAATTGCTGGTGACTCAGGAGTCGCTGGATGCTCCTTACTTCGGTGCCATTGAGGCGGTTGAGTTCGAAGAGGGGGACTGTCGCATTCACCTGACGTGCCCCAACGTGGAACGCCTCGTGAAACTGCTGGACAACTGGATTCACACCGTCGACTGGCCGGGAGAGTTTCACATTGTGAAGCGATTCGGCAACCTGTATGACACGAAGGCCAAAGAAACACGAGTGGCAATCAAGTGAGAACCGAGGGGCGGTGTGACTCTGCGTGGAGGGTGGATCATGTGGGGAGCCAGGTTCCGGGCACTCGCATCAATCTGTATCGGAGCGTCCGCCGATCGGTTACAAAATTGGGGATTGCAACTCGGCGACAGCAGTCGTGGCTTTCCGGGGATTCGTTGATGAAGCATCTCGCTCTGATCGTGGTTTGTGCGGCGTCCCTGACGGGGGCCGCTTTCGCGCAGGCACCGAACGAGGAAGACCTGAAGTTCTTCGAGCAGAAGATCCGGCCGGTGCTCGTGCAGCATTGCTATAGCTGCCATTCGGTCGCGGCGCATGCGGCGAAGAAGTTGCAGGGACGGCTGTTTCTCGATTCGGCCGACGGGGTGCTGGACGGTGGCGAGAGTGGCGTGGTGATCGTGAAGGGGAAGTCGGCTGAAAGCCTGCTGCTGAAGGCCCTGAAATACGATGGCGTCGAGATGCCGCCCGCCGGGAAACTGTCCGATGAGATCATCGCCGACTTTGTCAAATGGATCGACATGGGTGCCCCCGACCCGCGCCAGGGGGAAACACCCGTGCGACCCAAGCGGGAAATCAATCTCGCCGAAGGGCGCAAGTGGTGGGCGTTTGAACCGCTGAAGTCCGTCGCGCCGCAGCAGGCCGCGGGCGCGATCGACGGATTCGTGACGGCGGCCCAACAGCAGCACGGGCTCAAGCCGAGTGGCCCGGCGACGAAGGCAACGCTGATCCGCCGGGCGTATTTCGACCTGATCGGCCTGCCGCCCACTCCCGAACAGACGGCCGCCTTCGTCACCGACAGTTCGCCGCAGGCGTTTGAGAAGGTGATCGACGAGTTGCTCGCTTCGCCGCGGTACGGCGAGAAGTGGGCCCGACACTGGCTCGACGCCGCCCGGTTCGCCGAAAGCGGCGGATACGAATTCGACGGATTCCGGCCCGGTGCCTATCACTACCGCGACTGGGTCATCCGCGCGATGAATTCGGACCTGCCGTACGATCAGTTTGTGCGCATGCAACTGGCCGGCGACCTGCTCCAGCCGGACGACATCGAAGGGGCCGCGGCCACCGGGTTCCTCGTCGCGGGACCGTATCCGGGTCAGATCACGGCCAAGACCGTCGAGCGCATCCGGTATGATCAACTCGATGACATGCTGATGACGATCGGTGGTTCGATGCTCGGACTGACGCTCGGCTGTGTCCGTTGCCACGAACACAAGTACGATCCGATTCCCCACCAGGACTATTACGCCCTCGCGGCCTCACTGGCCCGGACGTCGCACGGGCCGCGGACATTGGACCTTGATCCGAGCGCCACTCAGCTCGCGCAGGAAAAACATCAGCGCGACCACGAACCGCTGGTGGCCGCGTTGCAGGCTTACGCGACGAAGGACTTGCCCGCACGGTTTGAAACGTGGCGCAACGCGGAACTTGGAAAGCAACCCGACGCGCCGCGCTGGCAGGTGTTGGAACCGGTCGCGCTGGCCGCCGAGCGATCGTGGTTGAAAGAGTTGCCGGGCGGCATCGTTGCTCACGACGGGCTGTTGAATCCGGGTCTGAAGATCCGCCAGCGCGGCCAGGGGCGTACGGTCGCCAATGAAGAGCGGTATCACATCACGCTGCAAACCCATCAGAAGAACGTGACGTCGCTGCGGTTGGACGCCTTCACCGACAAGTCGCTGCCGCAGCGCGGACCGGGACTGAATGGAGACGGCAGCTTTCAACTCGTCGAGATCAAAGTCACCGCCAAGCCGCTCGATCCGAATGCGAAGGACACGCCACTGGAATTGAAACTGAAACCCGTGTTCGCGGCCTTCGCCGATCCGGACCAGCCGCTCGATCACGCCGTCGACGGCAAGCCCGCCACGGCGTGGGTCGTCCGGACCACCGCCAAGAAGGACAACGCGGCCGTCTTCGAACTGGAGGCTCCGCTGGCCGGCTTTGCGGGCGGAACGGAATTGCTCGTCGAATTGCAGTTCCGCGACTTGGGGATCGGCCGGTTGCGAATGTCGCTAAGCACCGAGCCGAATCCCGCCACGTGGGCCGGCGATTTCCTACCGCAACATCTGGGTGAGATCCGTGCCATCCTGGCAGCGAACGGAAACAAGCTGCCCGACGGACTGCGCGAGCCGATGGCTCGCTGGTTCGCGCCGTTCGATGCGGAGACCGCGAAAGTGCTGCACACCGTGCGCGATCACACCGCGGCAACGCCCCGTCCCAACTTGTCCGAAGTCTACACGACCGTCGGCGGCGGACAGGACGTCTTCTTCCTGCGTCGCGGCGAGGTCGACAACAAACAGGGCAAGGCCGAAACCGGATTCATCCAAGTCTTGTGGCGGTCGGAGGGACCGGCCGTTCCCGTGAAAACGCAGCCCGAGACCGATTCGCGCGTGGCTTTGGCCGAGTGGATGACGAACATGGATCGCGGTGCCGGACCGCTGCTCGCCCGAGTTATCGTGAACCGGTTGTGGCAGTATCATTTTGGCAAGGGGATCGTCGGCACACCGAACGACTTCGGCCTCCAGGGCGAACGCCCGACTCATCCGGAACTGCTCGAATGGCTGGCGCAGGAACTGGTGCGCGGCGGCTGGAAGATGAAGCCACTCCACAAGCAGATCATGCTCAGCGCCGCCTATCAGCAGTCGCATGTGGTGAATGAAGAGAACGTGAAGCTCGATCCCGCCAATCGGTATCTGTGGCACTTCCAAACACGCAGGCTGGATGCCGAGTTGATCCGGGATTCGCTGCTGGCCGTGGGCGGCAACCTCGACCTGACGATGTTTGGTTCCAGCCTCCTCGACAACACGCCGCGGCGCAGCGTGTATCTGCGGGTCAAGCGCAGCGAGCTGCTGCCGATCATGACGATGTTCGACGCGCCGGAGCCGACGCAGAGCATCGGCGAACGGGTCAGCACAACGGTCCCCACACAGGCACTGGCGCTGATGAACTCACCCTTCGTTCGCCAACAGGCCGAGAAGCTGGCCGCCCGCATTCGACCGACAAACGACGTGCCATTGTCGGCGGCAATCGATCGCGCTTACCAGACGGCGTTCTCGCGCATGCCCAACGATTCGGAACGAGGCCGCATGCTGGCGTTCGTCGAAGCCCAAACCGCGGCGATCGGTGGCGACGCCACCGAGGCGACCCGCAAGGCGCTGGTCGAATTCTGCCCGATGGACGCCATGACAGGATGCCGTGACGGGTTGGGAATGTAGTAGTAAGGGGTGGCCG
>JANMLE010000264.1:0-7890 GCA_031372385.1 Planctomycetota bacterium
TGCTCCGGTTCGTCATCAAGAGTGATTTGTTTTTGACGAAGTAGGCGGGCGAAGCAAATGTCCAACAATTGCGGCGGGGTATTTTCAACAGGCTGCCGTACCTCGCGCAGCGTCACCTGAGACGTTGTAACCGCTACGCCAACGGCGTGCGCGAGAACAACGGTTCGCTTCCACCTGCGCGCACACCGTTGGCGTAGCGGTTAAACAAAAATGTCTCACGTTCCCCCGCGTGAGGCATGTGACGCGGGTTGACCGCTCGCTGTTGCTTGGGGCGAGCGTTATTCGATCTCGGGCGCGAATTCGCGCAGGCGGCCCAACCAGATCACGGCGTGGCGTGGCGGTGATTTGGTCTCCTTGCTGGAGACGGATTTGCTGGTTCGGGAATAGACGCCGATCACGCGGCGGTTCCGATCGAAGACGGGGCTGCCCGACCAGTTGTCGGTGGCCACATCATCTGTGAACGTCATGGTCAGGGTCAGCGTGCTGTCGGATTTCGCCGCCGCCCCCCTGGGACTCAACCGCTCTTTCGCGTCCTCGGTAATGGATGCCGACTTGGTCTGATAGTCGTCGCCGGCGAACGGAAATCCGATCAGCGTGAAATCGGATTTCGCGACGTCGGGCAGGTCGCCGGAATCCATTTCCAACCGGCTCGGCAACCGTTCCCCCAACGCGATGTCGAGCACGCCGAGATCAAACCTCGCCATGTTCGCCGTGGAGCGGGCAAGCTGCTCTTTCGGGGGAATGCCCGAATCCTCCGGCTTCTTGACGGGCGGACTCGTGGGAGATGCCGCAAGCTCTTCGCGGGCGGTGGCGGCGCGGTCGATCGCTTGCCGGTAGGCGGGATGGAATCGCGCACCCTTGATCACAATCGGACGCTCCTCGCCCGGATGCGACACGACGATGGTCAGTCCCTCGCGCTGCAGTTCCTCGACCGCCAGCGCGATCGCGCCGCTGGTCACGAGATGCCGGCGAGTGGCCGCCCACGCGGTCCCCAGGCGGAAACAATGTTCCTCGTCCTCATGCTTCGCGATGACGGCGAAGACTCCGTCGCGCACGGCCTCCAGAGTTGCCGACCGTGTGGCTTCGACGGGCTTCGACGGCACCGACACCACTGTCGTCGGTGTTGATGTCGGGGTATCCACCGGCTTGGAAACCGTCGGCTGCTCCGGAGGTTTGACATCCTCGGGCTTGACGTTGAGACCTGTCGGTTTGGAACCGTCGGGCTTGGAAGGATCGGTCTTCGGAACGACATCGGGCGGGTCGAGACTCTTCGTCGAATTGGTCGATGCCCGCTGTTGCGCGGTCGTGTCATCGACCTTTCCGGAGTTCGGTCTGGATTCCACCTCAGTGTTGTTGTTGGAACCGCCTCCCCCGAATTGCCAGACCGCGATGGCCACGATCGCCAGCGCACCGACGCCCGCCATCTGGAGCCAGAATCCGCGTCGGGCCCGGTTGCGACGGGCATTCGCCGCGGTCGAGGTCGACTCATCCAACCAAGAGTTGGATCTGATCTGCGGCGGCACTGCGCGGACGGAGGGAACCGGCCTGCCATCGTCAGCGTCCCGCGCGGAAGATGATTTGGACGGCTTCGCGGTTGTCGGCTCCGGCTTCAAATCGTCCAGTTCGACCGCGTCCTGCAACGAGGGAACGAACACCGGCCTCGGCTTCGACAAGGGCAGCGAATCCGTTTCCGGCGGAGTCGGTGTCGGAGTTGAAGCGGAACGCAGCGTGGACCGGGCCGCTGTGGGATTTGCCGGCGGGGCACTGGTGCGCAACGGCGGCAGCGATTTCGCCGCGGTGACTTCGGGTTCAAACGTGATCACCGGGCCGTCATTGGTCAGCCGGATGACATCGCCGCGATTCAGCCAGTGCATCCGCGTCGGCTCGTCGTCGCCCACTTGGATGGAATCGGCCTCGCGGACTTCGACGATCCACCGACCGGCGATCTTCCGAATGACGGCGTGCTTCGGCGCGACGCCGCCTTCGGGCGGATACGGGATCGTGCAACTCGGATCACTGCCGATGGTGATTGTGTCGTCATTAAATTCCACGACGAATCCTTCGTCGATTTCCAGTCGCACGGCCATGTTCTCAACCTTCTTCTGCAATCGTGTCGCGGGACTCGTGAAAACTTATTCTTTTCGCACGCGGCTCGAAGTAAGACGCGTTCGTTTAACCGCTACGCCAACGGCGTGCGCGAATGTGGGAGTGAACCATTGTTATCGCGCACGCCGTTGGCGTAGCGGTTAAACGTCCGATCACTTCTTGCGGCCCGCCTTCAGCCGCTGGTCCCATTCCTTCAGTTTGTCATCGTTCAGGCCGCTGGCTCGCTCGATGGACAGCACCGCCTTCCGCTTCAGCTCGGGCAGCCGCCCCTCGACCTTCAACCGGCCGTTCTCACCATACGTGAAGAAGACTTCGACGATTGATCCGACCGGCAGATCGGCCGGCAGATCCTGGATCGTGCAGCGGCCGATCGCGGTCGAGTTCCGTCCCGCCGAATCGCCCCCTTCGATGACATTGATCACGATGTTCTTCTGACCCTGCTTGGCGGTCCGATACCGTTTTCCCTTTGTGGCTGGCAGCACCGTGTTTCGGGGGATGATCACCGAATTGAGCGGACGTCCGGTGGCGGGATCTTTCGAGAGGACTCCCAGATCGTGCGAGCTGACGTTGCGAACGCGCATGGCCGGCTTCGTCGCTGCCGCCGCTGGAGATAGCGCCTGCGCCTGCCGGGCCAGCAGCAATCCCGCATACAGCGCCGCACCGTGCGCGACCGCTTCGTCCGGAGACAGCGATCGATCGACCTTCATCCCCGATTCGTCCTCAAGCATCCGCTGAACCATCGGCATCCGGCTGGAGCCACCCACCAGCAGCAGCCGGGTGATGTCCGACCACTGCATCTTGGCTTCCTTGAGCATGCTTCGAATCGTGAACCGCGTCCGTTCGAGCAAGTCGGCGGTCATCTCTTCGAACTCGGTGCGCGTGATCGGCAGCCGGATTCCCTGCCCGACATGTTCGAACGTGATCGTCACCTGGTCGCGCGCGGACAACGACCGCTTGGCGTCTTCGGCCTCCTTCAGCAACCGCTGCGTTCCCGCCGCGTCCTGCCGCGGGTCGAAGCCGTGATGCTTGTCGCGAAACTTGTCGGCGATGAAGTCGGCCAGCCGGCGGTCCCAGTCGATGCCCCCCAGATACACGTCGCCTCCGGTTGCGACCGCGTTGAAGTCGGTCCCTTCGATCTCCATCAGCGTCACATCGAACGTGCCGCCCCCCAGATCGTAGACCAGGATGGTTTCCTTCTGCCGCGCTTCGCCCTTCACATCGAGAAACCCGACTTGGTATCCGAACG
Organism: Planctomycetota bacterium; assembly: GCA_031372385.1. Classification (GTDB taxonomy): domain Bacteria; phylum Planctomycetota; class Planctomycetia; order Planctomycetales; family Planctomycetaceae; genus Schlesneria. The sequence continues at coordinate 3,353 of JANMLE010000264.1, forward strand.
CGATGGCGGCGGCCGTCGGTTCGTTGATGATGTCGAGGATCTCCAGACCGGCGAGCTTCGCCGCGTCCTGCGTTGCCTTGCGGCGCGGTTCGTTGAAGAACGCCGGGACGGTGACGACCGCCCTGTCGATCGGACCGAGCTTCAATTCCGCGTCACGCTTCAGCTTCTCCAGAATCAGTGACTGGATGACTTCGGGCGGCAACTGTTCGCCCCCGACCTTCTTCGAATAGAACATGCTGCCCATGTCGCGCTTGGCGAAGTCGGCGATCCGATCCGGCTCCATGCCCGCCGCCTTGACCGCCTCTTTGCCAACCACGGCGGATGTGCCATCGAGCAGCACTACGCTGGGTGTGATCAGGTCGCCCTCGCTGTTGGGAATCGTGCAGGGACGGCCGGTCGCGTCCAGATAGGCCACGACCGAAAACGTCGTCCCCAGATCGATTCCAATCGGTGTCGTTGAGGCGGGCATGCTGGTTCTCGGCGGGAGTGTCGGCGGGAGTGGGCAATGGGCAGTGGCTGGCAGAGTCCGCCATGTCGGGGTGGTCAGCGTTTCTTCTGGATCAGGATCATCACGGTCGACGGACTGATCAGGGCGTCGACGTCGGTCCATTCGATCGTCTTTCCGTCGGACTTGGCCGACTCGAAGTCGCGAATGTGCTGCTTGAGAAACGGCATCGCATCGTTGATCGGAATGGCCAATCCGTATCCCTGCACAAACGTGGCGGTGTACGTCTTGGCGGCAACGACGCCGACGACGCGGCCAGCCCGGTCGCACAGCGGACCGCCGCTGTTTCCCGGATTCACCTGCACGTCGAGGACCATCATCTTGTCCGTCTCTTCGGACGGCAGTCCGGTGATGATGCCGCGCGTGGCTTTCAGCCCCTTGCCGACGACCGACGCAATCGGAAAACCGAGCGCCATCACTTCGGTGCCACGGCCGACGGGAACCGTATTGAGCGGCACGGCCGGTGCCTTGAGTTGTCGGCATTCGATCAGCGCGACATCCAGATCCTTCGACGAGGCGACCACCTTCGCGGCCAGCGGCAGCCCGTTCGGTTTCGCGGGATCCTGGATCACCAGTGAATCCGCATCTTCCACCACATGGCGGTTGGTGAGCACGTATCCTTCGGCGATGACGAACCCGGTGCCGTTGCCCACCACGCGGCTTTCTTCGACCGCGGCCGGGTCGCCGGGCTTGTTGCGAAGCATCTTCAGGACGGCATAACCGCGCGAGGGATCGGCGCGATTCCCCGAGTCTTTCGCCACCATCTTCTGATACGCCTCGGTCGCATCGGTCAAGACGCGGCGATCGACGCCGGTGAACTTTTTCAGGTTCACATCGGAGATGAACTTGCCCAAGTTCTGCGCCACGTTCTTGTTTTCCAGATCGATCGCGGCGGCCTTTTCCCAATGTTTCACGGCCCCGGAGTAGCGCTTCATCTGGATCTCACACACCGCGACGTTGTTCAGCAGCGCGACGTTGTTGGGCGACCGGCTCAGGCACTGGTTGAACTTCAACTCGGCCGCCTTGAAGTCGTTGCCGAGGAACGCGCCGACCGCCAGCAGGAAGATCGATTCCAGATGCTCGGGATAGATCTTGCCGGCCTTTTCGAGCTTCGCATTCGCCGCGGTGAAGTTGTCGACATTGAGCATCTCCAACGCTTCCTCCACCAGCTTGTCCGCTTCCTTCTCCAAAGCCACGGCCTCGGGCTTGGGCATCCACTTGGTGCCGACATGCACCAGTTGATCCGTGGCCGCCTGCTCCCAGTACTCCAGCCGAGCCTGTGCCTGCTCCTTCTCATCGCCGGTCGTCGCCGAGTCGGCCAGGAAGATCTGGAAGAGCAGCAGAGCCTCTTCCGCCGTCTGACACTTCTGGGCATTCGTCTCGACCGCCCGGACCTTCGGTGAACTGATCGCCTTGGGAGTCCCCGGTGTTTTCGCCGGGCTCTTCGTCGGGGTGCCCGTTGACGGTTCCTTCTCTGGAACTGGCTTGTTCGGGGAACCGGTTGTCGGAGTGTCCGACGGCGCGGTCGCTTTCAGAGCTTTCAGATCAGCCCTGATCCGCGCCGCAATCGCGTCGACCGGCGAATCTGCAAACGTCTCCGATGCACCTTTACCGGACGTCTGGCCGTGTCCGATCGACGTCCAGCCAGCGGCGGCAACAAGCAGCCCGACGCACACCAGCGAATGCGGACGGAGGACCCAGTATTTCGAGCGGAATTCGTTCACGAAGGCGACCTCAAAAGTTCAAGAACCGGAATGGGGGGATAGTATGCGTCAGATCCACATCGGCTGTCTATTCCATATGCCGATTGAGCCCCGTCCGCAGCGCACGCGACCGGCGGTCGGGTATTCCATTGTCAGTGAACTGCTGGACGGCACGCTCCGCCTGACCTTCGGTGCCCACATCCTCGCTTGGACGGAAGTCTCGACCCGTCCCCTCAAACCCAAACCGGAACCCCGACCACCCGCCCCCAACCAGCCCCCGTACAAGCCCGCCGCCAACCATCCGTGGCGTCGCGGACAGTGACACCCCTCAACGCAAATTTCGGGGCCGCCCCCCGAAATCCCAATGTGACACTTCTATCTGGGCCAACACTGTGACATTTCTACTTTGGTCCGACACACATAACCGGCTCACCGTGTACAACCATTGTGTTCGGGATTATTGACACGACCGTTAACATCGCGCCAATCGATGCGAACACTTCTCTCGGTTCAATCGTCACAATCGATCTGCAATCTTCGCGGTTTAAGACCTGCAACGCGATGGGGCAACACGTGTTGCGGTCGCTGTTCCGGTTGTAGGGGTTGTGCTGATTCTCCGAATGGCACGGGCCGTGCGAATGACAGGGATTGTAAGGATCAAACGGATCAGACCGAAGGAAATGGTTAACGCGGTTCTGACGGCGGCTCGCATGCAATTGCCAGCCAGCCCCAGTCCACCGAAACCTGCGACGGATCCATCAAACGGGGCTTCCCGGAGCCTCGAATTTCCCCTGCAGTTCGAGCGTGTGTGGCGACCTGAGAGACCGCTGCTGCGCTGAGTTGAACGCCCGGCGGATGTGTGGCATCCGCCGGGCAAATACATCACCGCGTGATCCGTCGCAGCGACGTCAGACCGCGCGGTTCCAAGCAGTTCGAGCGTGTGTGGCGACCTGAGAGACCGCTGCTGCGCTGAGTTGAGCGACCGGCGGGTGTGTGGCACCCGCCGGTCATCCCCTACGCCCCGCCGGACCGGTGGCCTCCCCCATGGCATCCCGCGCCACCAGGCATCTGCATCGTGCGTCAGATCGCCGACCGGTTGCGCTCACTGTTTGAAGAAAGGCCCCTGCCATGACGGAACTGTGGAACGAGAAAACGTGGAACGAGAAAACGTGGAACGAGAAGACTTGGAACAAGAAGACATTGTGGAACGAGTTCGTTGACGACGAGAAAGGCGTCATCCTGTCGGCCGAGCTGGTCCTGATCTTGACGATCGCCGTCATCGGCATGGTGGTCGGCCTGAGCCACGTGGCCCTGGCTGTCAATCAGGAGTTGAGCGACATCGCGTGTGCCATCGGGGCACTCAATCAGTCCTACAGCTTCACTGGCTTCCATTGCTGCGTGAAAAACGGCGGATTCACGTCGTTCGTCGCCGGTTCGTCCTTCATTGATTGGCCGGACATCTGCGACTGTGCGGGCGTTGGAACCATGCCGGGTTGGGGTGAGATTGGTGCCTGCGGCATCAACTCGGGATTCGGCGGCGGCGGTGTCATGTCGGGGACCGGCGGCTTTGGTTCGGGGGCGGGAAACTACTCCGGTGCTTTCGTCCCCACCAGCACCCCGGTCGTGGCACCGTGTGTGGACTGTCTGCCTGGATCAGTCACCGCACCGGTTTGCGATCACATGAGCCCCACTCCAGACCACAACGGTTCGCTCCCGTCACCGCCGATTCCAACCAGGGACTAGTTTGCGATCGCCGTCCGGGAGAGTGGTCGCCCTGTTCCACTCTTCCTGACGACGATTCTCGGTGCCGCTGGTCTGACCACGCACCAACGATGTCAACGGTGAAGTAACCCTCACGCCAGCGCGGGTTGAATCACCGGAGAATCCAGCGAGGCTCCGCCTCAGACCAAAGTAGCCTTCATCGCTCCGCGTGAAGTTAGCCTAGTCAGTGGAGAGGTCGTAGGAACATCAGTGGAGAGGTCGATGGAACTATCAGAGTTGAACCCGCGCACGGCTGTCTTCACGCGGAGCGATGAAAGCTACTTTGAAGGCTGGAACAAAGACGTGACTCAATGAGCCACGTTTCAAACTCGAAGGAATCCACACGATCGAAGCGACGAATCGCATGGAAGGTTCTGTTCCGTTGATGAATCGCCAACGAACCGTTCAGAAAAATGAACGGTTCGTTGGCCGCACCGGGTGAGCTGGATGCGGATGTCAGGTTGAAGGTGATGCTGTAATCACTGTCCGGAACGAGGGATCGAGTCGTTCGGGCAATCAGGACGGCCCTGGAACCGGTTCCGATTCTGCCGGTGGTATCGAAAATGCCG
>JANMLE010000277.1:0-5506 GCA_031372385.1 Planctomycetota bacterium
TGAGCTGGCTTCGTACATCGCGTACTACAACGGAGAGCGGTTGCACTCCTCGCTCGGGTACGTGAGCCCGATCGAGTTCGAACGCCAACAACCAGTCCAAAAATAAGCACTTGGACTGTCCGCGCAAACTGAAGCACCTCACTTTGGAAACCGACTCACGTTTCGTTTTCTCAGTCTGGATGGCGGCGGGCGGGGTGACTGGGGTCGGACGTCTTCGGCCGCCCCCAGTCAGAGGCAACGTAGCTCCGCCACCTGTGGGCGGCGAAGTGCCGACCACAGCCAGACGGGCGCGCTCGTGTGCGGCTGGCCTTGATCGTGACTTACACTTTTGGAGACCAACCCATGTTTCGCATTCTCAGTCTGGATGGTGGTGGGATCAAAGGGACGTTCCGTGCATCGGCGTTGGCGGCTTTGGAAGAGGCGACTCAATGGCATCCAGTTTCGGAAAGGAAGAGGTCCAACGAGGCGACTCCTCAGACCGTCGCCACGCTCGCCGAAAGCGTGGCCCCACTTGCGCCGCACTCACGCTCTGGCGAGCGTGGCTACAAAACTTGACTCACCGACGACAAGTTTCGGAAATGAAGCGGTCCAATGGGGGCGAGGATGTGACGCACCACGGCCTCGAAGACATCATGGATGAGATCGCCACGCGGGATGCCGAGAGCGCCGAAGTCCTGCCAACCATCCGAGGGCTGCGATGAAACTGACGAAAGCCTTTTTCAAAGAGGTCCGCAAGCTGATCCTGTCCGCCCGAGCCACCGTCGCCCGTGGCGTGGACCTCGCGCAGGTCCACACCCACTTTGAAATCGGCCGGCGCATCGTCGAGCTGGAAACGGATTGCGCACGACGGAGCCGTTGTAGCTCTGGCCGTGGCTCAGATCTTCGCAGATGATCTCGGTGCGGCCGCAGCGATTCGCGGTGGCGACGATCAACGAGTCCCAATAGCGAAGCCTTGCGTGAGCAGCAACGAGTCCATTGCGCGGCGTGGTGAGAAGGCCCCCTAGCCCTCTCCCCGCAAAGCCGGGGCGAGGGGACCGGAAAAAGGCCTCGGTCACCAACGCGGGCTCAATCGCCGCGACGACGAAGGCCTCCAGGAAGGCGTTGATCGCTCGTGCCGCTTCTGCGGCGGTCAACAGTCGCCGTCGAATGACGGTGGCATGAAAGAACTCACCCAGCGCCTGCGTCGAAAGCCATCCCGTCGCCGATGTCGCGGCCTCGGCGATGAGCTGTTTCGCCATCTGCTGCTTGGCTGGGTCCGACGAATCGAACGCGTAGACCAGAATGTTCGTGTCCAAGAATTGGTTAGCGGTCATGGAGTTCGTCCCGATTGCTCCACGATTTGCCGCCCATCGGTCGACTCAGTTCCTCGATCGTCGCGACGAGCCGATGGGCCGCCTCTTGACGGGAAGTCTCGTCGCCGCTCGTCAATCCTGACAGAAACTCGGTGACGAGCGAATCCACCGTCGTATGTCGTTGCTGGGCAACTTGTCTGGCGCGAGTCGCCAGTTGCGTTTCAATGACGAGAGTGAGCGTTTCCATGGAAGTCCGCAGTTCCTTTGAACGAGAGTCGATTGCAGCCAGCCGATTATTCGTGGCAGCGTCCGCCCTGAAAAGATCGGCTGTTGCCACACGTCTTCCACCGCGTCTTGTGCGCAGTACTTGCGGACGTTGAAGTTGGGGCGTTTGGCCCAAGACCATCCGGTTTCAGGTGCATGCCGACTTCAACCAGATTATGCTCCTGGCCACGGTACGCCGGCCGCTGCCGAATGTTACAGTGGGCGCGAACGGATGGCTGGAGCGACAGCCGCCGACATGTGTCAGGCTCGTCCACAGCAACTCGGCTCAAAGCCCGGTGTTTTGACTTGGAGGTGATTTCTCATGGCCCTGTCCCAGACGGAACCAGCACCGCCCGAGGTCGATCAGGAGCTGTCCGCCATCGTGCGGGCGGGTTGCTTCGCCAGCGAGGCAGACGCCCTGCGCGAGGCGGTGCAGACGCTGTTTGCCTTGAAGCCGCAACTGCGAATGGAGGCGGCGATCCGGCGCTACTTGGACGGGGAGACAACGCTCGGGCGGGCCGCCGAATTGGCGGGGATGACACAGTGGCGGTTCCAGGAAATGCTCGCCCAACGGGGAGCCCGGATCGAAATCGAAACGCGGCCTGTGAAGGAACTTGATGAGGCGGTCGAACGCATCCGGAAACGACGCCGATGATCCTGGCCGACACCAACATTCTTGGCACGTTCGCGCGGGTCGAGGGACTGGACTTGCTCTTCGACCTGTTCAGTCACGACGACATCGGCGTGGCTTCGGCGGTCTACGCGGAACTTCTGGCCGGTGTGCGCGAGGGACGCCAATTCCTGCAAACGGTCGTCGAACTGATTGAGAGTGGCAGGCTGAAACTGTTCGCGTTGACGGCTGACGAAGTGGTCCGCCGGCTCAAGCTTCCCTCCTCGCTCGACAACGGCGAGGCCGAATCCATCACTCTCTGCCGGACGCGGGAGGCCGCATTCCTCACCAATGATCGTCGCGCACGCAACTTCTGCCTGACCGAGGGCGTTGAAGTTTTTGACCTGATCGACATTCTGCGCGCCCTGTGGAAACTCCGCGTCTGCTCACAGCGGAAAGTCAGGTAACTGATCACCGAGATCGAGACCAAAGAGGGCTTGGTCATCAAGCAGAAGGACCGCATTTTTGCGACGTAGCATGCAAACTCAGTAGTTCCAAATTCACGCCGTAGCTGAACTCGACAAAGTTCAGTGGGTCGCGAACAAAAATGGCTGATTTCTTGCGAAATCAGCTACCGTGAGCATGGAACTAATGAAACTCAACTCAAGAACGGAGAGCCTTCACGATGAAACCTATTCCGCTGCGGTTGTTCCTGCTCGCTCATCCTCAGTCGGAGTCGGCGGGGTTGTTGGGGCAGGAGTTGATGCGGCGGTTTGTGGATCCGCCGGCGAGCGGGGGGTTGCGGGTGCCGGTGTTCGTCACGCCGGATCGGGGGGACGGGTTGCCGCCGGCGTGGGATGGGTTGGATGGCATTCAGCTTGATGCGTCGCGGCATACGTTGGTGGTTGTGTTGGCGGATGCTCGCATGGCGCTGCGGGTCTCGCTCAAGAAAGACGAGAAGGCGACCGGGGCGAAGTGGCAGCAGTTTCTTGACGAAGGGGCGCAGCGGGCGCCGGTGGGAGTCAGTCCGCATCACGTGTTTGGAGTGGCAATCGCGAAGCCGCGCAATGAGCAGGATTCCGCCGACGCCAACGTCTTCGCGCTGGGGCAGGCCCGGCATGTGCTTGGTGTGCCGAAGGAACCGGTGCCCCGGCAGGAGGGGGAGTCGGACGAGGCGTACTCGCAGCGATTCAACGCCTGGCTGATGGCGGCGGCTGACGAGATCGCGTTGCACATTTCCATTCGAGCCATCCGGCTGCTTGCCGAGGAAAAGGTGCCGGCGGATGTGTCGGTCGAACAGAAAGCCCCGGTCCGGCTGTTTCTCAGTCATGCCAAGGCGGACTTGAAGTCGGACGAATCCGACGTCGTGCGCAATGTCGAAGACTCGCTCAAGGAACTCCCCATCGAAGCGTGGTTCGACGCTTCGAAGATTCGACCCGGCGCGTCGTTCGAAAGTGAGATCAGTGCCGGCTTGCGGGACTGCACGATTCTGGTCTCGTTCCTGACCGACCACTATGCCGCGCGGCCGTGGTGTCAGCGGGAGATCTTGGATGCCAAGAAGGTCGGGGCGCCGATCCTGGTGGTCGATGCGTTGCAGCAGGGTGAGTCGCGCAACTTTCCGTATCTCGGCAACCTGCCGACGATGCGTTGGCGCGGTGACGACGCGAAGGCCGAAGCGAAGCGGATCGTCGGCCGGGCGGTGCGCGAGGCGCTGCGGTTCATGCACAACCGCGCGGTCGTCGAACGATCGAGTGACGGCGAGATCGTCGTCGCATCGGCTCCCGAGGCACTCTCGTTGGCGTGGCAGGTGACGTCCGACCAGCCGGCTCGAATCCTCTACCCCGACCCGCCGCTGGCGAAAGCTGAACTGGAGGTGCTGCACCAATTGAGGCCGAACGCGGTCTTCAAGACTCCGCTTTCGAAGCTGGCGGAATGGCAGAAGCCGGCGGGGTTGAACTGCATCGCGGTCTCGACGTCGGTCAGCAGCGACAAGCGCCGGTTGGGACTCACAAAGCAGCACGAGGAATCGCTGTTCGACGAGCTGCACGGCTACCTGCTGCTGGCCGGATTGCAGATCGGTTACGGCGGCGCGGTGTCGGCAAACTTTCAATCGGCGACGAACTTCACGCTGCGACTGTTTGAACTGGTACGCAGCTACTCGACGCTGGCGGCCAACGCCAGCACCAGCCCGCTGCCGCCGATCGTGAACTTCGCGCCGTGGCCGTTGCGACTGATGTACGGCAACGAGGAGGCCGCGCTGTTCGGCGATTCCGGCGACCCCAAGGACAAGTCCGTCGCGCATCTCGTCTTGCCTGACGAGCCGCCCGAGTCCGAGATCCCCAAGCTCGACGAGCAGGGCCAGCCGCTGTTCCCCGACGGCACAAATGTCTTCGGTCTGCCCGACACGCCTCTGCGCCGATTGGCGTGGACTCGCGGACTCACGTTGATGCGGCAACAGATGACGCGGGAAACCCAGGCTCGCCTCGTCATCGGCGGCACGCTCTCGGGCTTTCGAGATCTGTATCCCGGCGTGGTGGAAGAGGCGTGGTTCTCGATCATCGCGAACCTGGCTCACACGCAACACGCATCGTCTGTGCCGCCAGTCCAAAACTCCGCGGCCCATCCGCTGTATCTGGTCGGAGCCTTCGGCGGTGCCGCGCGCCGTGATCGACCTGCTCGAAGGCCGCGACCGTCCCGATGTCCGCCAACCCGATCTCGGCAAGGGGGCTCCGTCGACCGCCGCCATTCTTGAAGTCGCGAAGAGTCGCGGCCTGACCGTCGTCACTGCTGAAGACTCAGTTGATCCGGCCTCATTGAACCCGACCAACTCACTGGTCACCCCCGAGCGCATCGCCAGCGACATCCTGTCAGCCGGCCGCCTCGGTCTGACAGCAGCTCTGAGTAACGGCCTGACCGACGCCGAAAACCAGGAGCTCTTCCGCACCCCCGACGCAGCCCGCATCGCGGAACTCATCCTGACCGGCCTCGCGCGCGTTTGACCCGTTGATTCGGCTCACGCCCAACGACACGAATGCCGAGTTGCCAGAAACATTTCCCCGCCACTGGGCTCGTCCCGGTGGCTCGACGGCTTTTGCCCTACTGGTTTGCTGCGGCGTGCGAGTAGTGCAAAAGCCGTTGAACCACCGAGGTGAACTCGGTGGCGGGACTTCGGGGCGATTGATGTCGAGAGGGAGGATGCGAAGTCGCCAGCGAATGGGACGTGGCGAGCGATCGACTTTGGGAACGTCGTCTTTAGCGCCGCGAAAGGGCGTTGTTTAGCGGGGCGGAAGTCGACAATAGCGACGGTGTTTTGCGTGCCGGAACCAAAGTCTCGGGCTGC
>JANMLE010000320.1:0-1095 GCA_031372385.1 Planctomycetota bacterium
GAACCGTCGCATCCGCTAATTGTCCTCGGATCCTTCGCGAACTCCTCGATCCAGTGGTGGCAGCACAATCCGGCTGGTATTCTCCGACCGCTCGACAACCACCCGCCTTGCCAACCACGAAACCATGACCGAAACACTCGACATTCAGCCCGTTCAGCGTCCGATTGTCGGCTCCATCCGGCCGCCGGGATCGAAGAGTCTGACCAACCGCGCCCTGGTGGTCGCCGCCCTGGCCGAGGGGGTCACATCGTTGACCGGCGTGCTCGACAGCCGCGACACCGAGGTGATGATCGACAGCCTGCGGCGGCTCGGAATCTCCGTCGACCAGTCGCGGCCAGACTGCACGGCGCGGGTGACCGGATGCTCGGGACGCATCCCCGCGACGTCGGCGGATCTGTGGCTCGAAAACAGCGGGACCAGCATCCGGTTTCTGACGGCGGTCTGTGCCCTGGGCCGCGGACGATACCGACTCGACGGCAACACCCGCATGCGCGAGCGCCCGATCCGGGATCTGTTGGACTCGCTGCGACAATTTGGAATCTCGGTCAGCGCCGAACTGGGAACCGATTGTCCGCCGGTGATCGTCCACGGCGACGGCCTGCCGGGTGGTACGACCACGGTGAACGCCGGCGTTTCGAGCCAGTTTCTGAGTGCGATGCTGATGGCCGCGCCGTGCTCGACCGGTCCCGTGGAAATCCGGCTGGCCGGGCCGCTGGTGTCCGAGCCGTATGTCGACATGACGCTGGACGTGATGTCGCAATTCGGCGTCAGCGTCGACCGGTCGACTCCGGGAACGTTCCGCATCGCACCGCAGTCGTACCGCGCCCGCGACTACGACATCGAGCCGGATGCGTCGGCGGCGAGTTACTTCTTCGCGGCGGCGGCCATCACCGGTGGCGAAGTGACGGTCGAGGGTCTGACGGCGTCGGCCTTGCAGGGCGATGTCCACTTCGTCGACGCCCTGGAACGGATGGGATGCCGCGTGACGTGGGGCGACCGCGCGATCACCGTCCGCGGCGGTCAGACACTCTCCGGAATCGACATCGACATGAACGCGATCAGCGACACCGCACAAACACTGGCGTGCGTGGCCCC
>JANMLE010000321.1:0-9121 GCA_031372385.1 Planctomycetota bacterium
CCGGCCGCCCCAGATGGTGCCGATCCAGTTGAACGTTTTGACCGCCGACGGCAGCGCGATCATCATCGTGCTGACCATGAACGTCATGCCCAGCGCGGGGTTCATGCCACTGATGAACATGTGGTGGCCCCAGACGATGAAGCCCAGGCCGGCGATCGCCGCCATCGAATACACCATCGGCTTGTAACCGAAGACCGGCTTGCGCGACATGCAGGCCAGCATGTCCGACACCATCCCCATCGCGGGCAACAGCATGATGTACACGGCGGGGTGCGAGTAGAACCAGAACAGGTGCTGCCACAACAGCGTTTGACCGCCACCCACCGTCGGGGCCGCGTTGTTGACGACGATTCCCGCGGGGATAAAGAAGCAGGTTCCCAGCACCCGGTCCGCGACCAGCATGGCACCCGCCGCCGTCAGCACCGGCAACGCGAACGCCTGCAGAATCGCGGTGATAAACATCGCCCAGATCGTCAGCGGCATCCGGAACAGCGTCATCCCCGGTGCCCGCATGTTGATGATCGTCGTCAGGTAGTTGATCGAGCCCATCATCGAGGAGAACCCGACGAACGTCACCGCCACCAACCACCAGGTTTGAGCCATCCGTGCCCCGGGGGCCGCATCCTTGACCGCGGACAGCAGCGGATACGACGTCCAGCCCTGGGCCGACCCGGCATCCATCCCGCCGACAACCCCCGTGATCGATTCGGGTCCGAGTCCCAACGCGAACCCGAAGAACAGGATCGCCGGCCACATGAACCAATAGCTGAGCATGTTCAGCGTCGGGAACGCCATGTCGTCCGCGCCGATCATCAGCGGGATCAGGAAGTTGCCGAACGCCCCCGCCAGGATCGGGATGATCACCAGGAAGATCATCACCGTGGCGTGCATGGTGAACAGCATCGTGTAGAACTCGGGCGAAATCTGTCCCCCGTCGCGTGCGAACAGCGAGTCACCGACAAATGGCATGTACTCCCACGGCCGCGCCAGTTGCCAGCGGACGCCGAGAGCCAGCGCCCCGCCGACCATCAGCATCAGCATCGTGGTGATGAGGAACTGCATCCCGATCATTTTGTGGTCGGTCGAGAAGACGTACTTCTTGATGAAGCTCAACTCGTGGTGGCCGTGCCCGTGGGCGTCGCCGCCCGCGTGACCGGCATGGTCGAGGGTGGGATGCAATGTGCTCATGATCGTGATCTGCCTCTCGGCTGTGTTCCGCAACGCCGCTGCGCCGCCGCCTGACTCGAACAACCTTCAACCGCCGCGAGGCCCGGGCCGCGACGGCCACTCGTCCTTATTCCGCCGCCTTCTTGAATCCATCGTCGAACTGTTCGACCGCGATGCGATCCTTCCAGGCTTCAAAATCCTCGTCGGATTCCGCGAAGACTTTCGCCTTCATCTTGTAGTGCCCCCACCCGCAGAGCTCGGCACAAACCATTTCGTACGAGCGCCGTTCCAGCACGTCGAACCAGACCGGAATCACCTGGTTCGGCACCGCGTCCTGCTTGATCCGCAACTCCGGCACGAAGAACGCATGCTGCACGTCGTCCGTCCGCAGGCTGATCGAGATCGGCCGCCCCGTCGGGACATGCAGTTCATTCACGGTGTAGACGTCATCCGGCTGGGGAGTCGGTTGCAATGCCTTGCCGCGGGCCGGATACCGGATGCGCCATTCGAACTGCCGCGCCGTGACCTCGGCGACCGCCTCAGTCTTCTTTGGAAAAAAAGTCTTCACGCGGTACTGGGCCCACACGTCCATCTGATACAGCGCGATGAACAGCAGGACTCCCGACGGCACGATCGTCCAGATCACTTCCAGACTGTGGCTGCCGTGCGAGAACAGCACCTTGTCGTTCGGCTTGATGCTCGCCCCGCGCCACAGCACGTACCCGAGCACCGCCTGCGTCCCGATGAACGTCACCGCCACGATCGCGTTGATCATGTAGAACAGGTCGTCGATCCGCCGGCCGAGCGTCGATTGAGCCTGGCCGTTCGGCCCCGGAAACCACCAGTTGTAGCCGGGGGCAAGCACACAGAGCCCGACGGCGAGCACGGCCGTTGTCACGAAGAAAACCGCCCAGAATCTACCCACGGCACTCGCCTTCACTGAAACTTGAAACCATCCCGTCGATGGTCACCGAATCCCCATCGCAACCGCCAACCCGACCGTATTGAGTGAGTCTCACGACCCGCTCATCCTTGTTGTGAGTGGGTCTCCCGACCCACTCACGCTATTTGCTCGTGACGACGTGATCCGCCGGCTTCGGCTTCGCCGGTGCCGACTGGTATTGCAGGCTCATCACGTAGTTGACGATATCCCAGATCTCGTCGTCCTTCAGCGCCGTGCGACCGAAGGCCGGCATCGGCGTCGCCTTGATGCCGGCATAGATGCGGCGGAACACGTCGAGTGGACGCCGACCGCCACGGTACTGACCCAGCGTCAGGTTGCGCGGCTGCAGGGGGTGCCCCCACTCGTCATGCAGTCCCCGCCGCGGGAAGAACTCATCAGAGCCGGGCTTCTTCCAGAAGTCCTCCGTCGCCACGCCGTCACCGCGACCCTGAATCCCGTGACAGGTGTAGCACTTCCCCTTGTCCGACAAGTACAGCCGCCGTCCCCGCTCACGCGAGGCATCGGTGTCCTCAACCCGCGCCTGCGACGGCACGACCAGGCTTTCTTCGGATTCACCCTTGATCCAAGCCTCGGCGATCACCGTCGCCCCCTCGTCAATCACACCTGGCAAACTCTCTTTTTCATACGCGGCAAACTCGTCCGCAGCGGCTTTCTTGAGATCAGAGGCCGACTTCGGCTTTTCCGGCTTTTCGCCTGCCTTCGCCGCATCGAACGCCGCCTTCGCCTTCTTGGCGGCTTCCTCGAACGTCTTCTGTGAGTAGCCCGCCAGATCGTCGTCGAGCCATTTCTCAAATTGACCCCGCATCGACAACCACCGCACATACTCGATGACCGACTCCGTCTCCCTGTCACCCAGCCACAGGAACGAAGGCATGTACGTTCCCGGAATTCCGTTCTTCACGATGCGATGCAGGTCATCGCGCGTCGGCGTTTCCGGGTTCAGCGTCGACGTGAATTTGAACCGACCCAGACGGTAGTCACGGGGCAGTGGGTTGAGGTACTGCGCGGTCGGTCCGTTGCCGTCACCACTGACGCCGTGGCAGTGCATGCAGTTCTTCATGTAGACGACGCGGCCGGTCTTCAGCGCCTGGCCGAAGCCCACGATGAACTTGTCACCGGCCGTGGGCGCCGGCTCGGCGGCACCGGACCACGTCAGATGCTTCGTCGCCGCGTCAAACTTCGCGACACTGTCCGCGCTGGTCTTTTCGCCGGCGCGGGGACCGGTCAGCCACAACAGCGGAGCCCCCTCCACGACCTGCGGCGCATCACCGTCCCAAGTCGCCGTGACACTGTTCTTATCCGCCAAGACTTCTCCGACCGCCCCTTTGACTCCACCGAAGTTGACCGGGAAGCGCTGCCAAGCCACCAATTCCTGGGGCGTGCCGAAACGTTCCTTCAGCGCTGTCTCGACCGCCTTTTGGGCCGGGGAAATCAATTCCTCAGTCCCCGCCCGCAGGCTGAATTTCGCCTGCGGTCCCGGGCCGCAACCGGTGGCCAGCAGCGCGGCGATCCCGACAGCCAAACAGCAGCCACTCCGCCGCAATGCGGAGACTGTCCAACGACGATGAGTGCTCAAACAAGACATCTTGGTTACCGTCTGTGCGAAGCCATTTGTGTGCATCCAACCGGCCCGAAGCCATCCGCCGCCGCCGGTCACTTGCCCAGCTTGGAAGCGGGGACTTTGATCGTGATTTCGTTGTTGCCCGGCTTGATCGTGACCGCCAGTGATTTTTCCAGCACCAACCCCACCTCATGCCACACCAGAAACTTGTGTTCTCCCGCCGGCAGATCCTTGATCTCGAAGGATCCGTCACTCATCGACACCGCCGCGAATGGATGGTCGAGTGGCAAATGGTACGCCTGCATCCAAGGGTGGATGTCGCATCGCACCGACACCGGCTGCTTCTCCGACTGGTCATACTTCAGCGGCACGCCCACCCGGTCATCCGGCTGAATGACACTGTTGAACGATGAACCCTTGGTGGGAAACGTGTGGGTGTTATGGGCAGCGGCATCGCCGTTCAACACATTCACCAGTTGCTTGGTCCGCACTACCATTGCATGCGGCAGGAAGATGCAGGTCTTCTGGTCGAACTCGATCTTGTCGGTCACTGCCGCCGGCTTCACGCCCTTGGGAGGCTTTTCAAGATAGACGAACACGTTCGCCAACCCGTCGCCGTTGACGATGATCCGCTCGTCGGGAATCGCCTCAGCCCCACAGACAGTCGGATCCTTTGTCGCCGCCCCTTTGGCGAACAGCGGTGCCGGCGGCGAGAAGCTTCCCTCGAAGACCACGCGTCCTTTGAGCGTCCCGATCCCCCCCGCGTCGGCCGTGACAGCCTCGGTGGGTGTGGTGGAAGTCTCCTCAACCACAGCACTGGCATCTGCGCGGTACTTGACCGTCGGAACCGTATTCGCGCCGGTGACCAACTTGCCGCAGCCACTGACGCCGCCCAGCAACAACACCGCCGCGGCCAAACCCAGCGCCGTGGCACATCGTTGCCAACTTCTGAATGCGTGCATTAGTCGTCACCTCCCGCACCCGCGGCCACCGGCTTGGGTGGTTCGCTGATGATCTTGCCTTCGCGTTCCATCAGCTTGTAGTAGTTCACCAGCGCATCCCGCAGCGACACCGTCTGCCGCAAACCTTCGCCCCCGAAGAGATCGGGATAGCGGGGCTGTCCTCCCACCTGCTGCGGTGGCAATGGCGACGGCATTGAGGTGTACGGTGTGATCCATTGCGGCCGGTACAACCACAGCAGAGCCCAATCGGGTTTCAGCCGCTCGGCGGCCAAGTCCAGATTCGGGCCGCGGATGTCGGTCTTCGGATCGCTGATCGCCACCTGTCGGCCACCGACCGAGTGGCACTTGATGCACAGCGGCGCGTTCAACATTTGCCACGATTCCTGCAGGTAATCCTGAGTCTTCGCTGGAAACGCCTTGTGGAACTCGGCGCTCTTCGCGCTCAGATAGGCTGGCTCGCGCTCGGCGATCAACTGATACGGGAACTCCGTGCCGTCGATGGCGGCGAAGTAGTTCGCCAGCGCCTGCGCGTCGTCGTCGCTCATGTTGAACTTGGGCATCCGCAGCACGGTCGTGTGACGGAGCCGACCGGGGTTCCGCAGGAAGTTGAACAGCCACGGAGTCTGGACCTTGGTCCCTTCCTTGTACAGCGGCGGCGGTGCCATCTGCCACGCCATCGCCGGCTCCTTCACCGTCTTGTTGTCCACCAGCCGCTTCACCAGCCATTCCGCGTATGAGCCGCCCCGAGCCGGTTCGATCCGGTCCAGATTCAAGGCCGGGAAGATGAACTTGTACGTTGGGAACAGTTCCTTGCCCGCGAGGGTCAGCGTATCCCATGACTCGACCACATATTCCTGATCGGCGGGGTCGTCTTCCGGATCGGGATACTTGGTCACCATGCCGTGGAACTTGACGATCGGCAGCGACTTCATCCCGTCCTCGGTCTTGACCATCTTGGTCTCGCCCGTCAATCCGTTCTGCAGCGGACGCAGCTTCTTCAGCAGGGCGATCGCTTCCGGATAATCGGCCGACTGGTCGGTCGCGGTGATCTTGTCGACTTCGGCTCCATAACGGATCTTTGGCAGTTCGAGCATGTGGCAACCGGCGCAGTTGAACTGCTCGATCAGCCGCTCGCCCTTGATCCTGGCTCCCGTTGCCCCACCGGGGTTGTACAGGTACTCGCTCGACGGCGGTTCGGCGACCAGCCCGAGCACGAATGTGGCGATCGCGTCGATCTCCTCTTCCGACAGCGGGAACTCGGGCATCCGCAACCGGTCGTCGTACGGCTTGGTCTCGACCATCTTGTGGTCGTAGCTGCGGGGTTGCCGGAGCTTCTGCCACAGGAATCCGGGCCGGCCGTGGTGCGCCAGGCTTTCATAGTAGAACGCGGCCGACCGCTCGCGATCCTCGTCTTTCTTCGTGTTGAACTCATGTCGTTCGGCGCGGCTGATGCCGTCTTCAATCCGCTCCTGCATCGACGAGTCGGCCTTCACCGTGACCGGTTCGGCCAAGGGCTTGCCATCGCGCCAGACGGTCACCGAAACGGGAGACCCGACGACAGTTGTTTCGAGTGCGTCTTCGTAGTCGTTGATGCCCTTGATGGCAACTCCGTCGAGAGCCAGCAGCACGTCATCAAACTTCAACAATCCCTTGCCGGCCTTCGCGACCTTGGCGACGCGGACGCCACTGGTGTCCTTGAGATGCAACCGTTTGGCATTCGCCGCATCGATCGCGTCGACCTTCACGCCGAGACCCGCCTGACCGTTGTGGTGCAGGTATTCGTGGATGTGCTCGAACGCCAGGCGAGAGCGGTCCTTCTTGCCCCAATCCTGCAGTCCCGTCCCAATGGGCCGCGCCTTCTCGAAGTTCGGGATGTCATGGCAGCCGTAGCAGCCGTAGCGCGTGATGGACTTCCGACCGAGGTAACTTAGCTTGCGATCGTGGAACTCGGCGGCATCCAGCTTATCACCACCGCCCGCCAGTTCGATCTCGTCACCCTTGATGTCATTCAAGGGTCGCGGGTATTTCCCGCTCTGCATCAAACCATCCACTTCCTTGCTCGTGAGCACCTTCTGCAGGAAGTAGCTGACCAATTCATTCAGAACAACGTCATCCCGGACGGCATTATCCAGCGACTTGGGAGTCTCGTACTGCTGAGTCGGCTTGAAGTCCGCGGGGGCTCCCTCCAGCTTCAGCAGGAAGGAGGCGATGTCGGCGGCGGGATCGACGTGCTTCTCTCCGGCTCCTTCGCCGTCGAGGAACAGGTGCGGCATCTTCGTCCGGGGATGATGCCGTTCGGGTTCGCGAATCCAAGTGTACAGCCAGTCGAATCCGCGTTGACCGGCCCGCAACTTCGCATGCACCTTCGACAGTTCCGGCCCGAACTCCGCGTTCAGTCCGGGGACTTCCTGGTGCGTGTGACAGACAACGCAGCCCTTGGTGGCGAAGAACTCGCGGCCCCGCTGTGCATCCGGCTTGTAGCCCTCGACCGGTGCCAGCGTCTCCAGGGTCTCGGACTTCTTCAGCAGGTAATGCGACATCGCCGCGATTTCGACGGGGTTGTACTTCACGGCCGTGTCGTCGGACTGGTTGTCCAGCTTGAAGAACTGCGGCATGCGCGTGGTCGGTCGGAACCGTTTCGGCTCTTCCGTCCAGTGTGCCACAAAGCCCGCGTCGGCCTTCGAGGCGAGGTGCCGCAGCGACGGGCCAACCTTCCGCATTTTGCCGGCGACCTGATTGGGATCCTTCGCGATCTCGGCCGCCTCGGCGGCTGTTGATGGCTCCAGCCTCAAGTCCGGTCCGATGATCTTGTTCCCATCGAAGCCCGAGATCTCATGGCAGCCGAAGCAGCCGTAGGTCTGAACCAGTTTGTGCCCGCGCACCACTTTCGGCGCGGTCGCGCCAAACTTTTCATTCACACCCAACTCGACCACGTTGACGTGGCACTTGATGCACGACGATTCCTCGAACCGCTTGGGATTCATCGGGCGTTCCCAGAAGTGGTTGTCGAACCACTTGTGGTCCTTGGCCCACTGCTCCATCTCGGCCGGATCATTCGGCGTGTGCGAAGCATTCGTGAACGATGTCCCGGAGCCCTGCCCTTCGTGGCAAACCGTACAGCCAAACTTCGGCAACGGATGCGGACTCGTCGCGCTCAGGTACAAGCCGAGATTCGGATGCGAGGCAAACGGATGCTTAAACTTGCCGCCCTTCGTTTCCTTGCCGTGCGGAAAGGCCCCGGCAATGGAAGTCGTCACGGTGTCGTCCACGACGTCGATCAACGAGTGACAGGTCCGGCACCGGTCGAACCGCTCGACATGCGTCATCCCACCCAGGCTGAACTTGAGTCCCGGCATCCAGTCCTGGGTGACACGTTCGGGAGAGTTGAAGCCCTCGACGATCGGCACGAGCATCAGCTTCCGCTTGTTCGCCGACAACCAGGTATCGGGCTCGATCCTGTTGATCGCCGCATGAACGAGGCCGAGGCTCGTCTCTTCCGCCTTCAATTCCTTTTCGATCTGATCCAGCGGCGCGGTGATCTCCGACAGATACGCCTTGGCGTCGATTGTCTCCTTCTTCAATTCGCTGAACTTGGTTTCCATTTCCTGAACGCGCGACTCCGCGGCCCGGTACTTTGATTCCAAGTCCGCCAGCGGGTCTTTGGGAAGGCTGTCGCGGATTCCCAAGTTGTAATCCGCTCGGACGACATCCCGCTTCGCCCGCTCCAGCTTCAGATCGCGAAGGTGGTTCGACTCAGCGTCACGCGCAGCTTGAACCGCTTTCCGCCGGGTCGACTCGCTCGGGAACTCTTCAACAGTCAACTCGTCCTTGCCGAGCCGGTCGAAGACGGGCTTCAGGCGATCGCGCAGGGCGTGAAACTGTTCCGGTTCCTCTTCCGAGTCGAAGTCTTTCAGCGTGAGCTTGCCATCCTTGAGGGCCTTGTCCAGCGCCGCCAGTTCCTGCTTCGCCTTTTCCCGACGCGACTCCAGTTCCGCCACCCTGGCCACATGATCGGCCGCCGACTTCATGCTCGCCTGGCGGGCCTGCAAGCGCCCCGCCTGGTACTTGAACGCGTTGCGCTGGTATCCGCGCCACTCGTCGTTGTAGTCAGCCCACATCATCCACACCGTGGTCAGCAGCAGCAGCAGTGAGCTGCCGCAGAACACGCGATGCATCAACTTCGGACTGCGAAGATATTCTTCATTCGCCGGCATAATACCGAACCATCCTTCGGAACACTTCTGGAAACCGCCACCGCCGCGGGCCGATCCCGCCAAGGGCCGACTTCACCGCAGGCACGCGGGGGAGAACCAAACCCGGTCTCCCGCCGACCCAACTCCGGCCCGTCAAATATTAAAAAACCACTCTGGAATCGCCACGATGTATTTCAGGTTCACCGCCCAGCGCAAGACCATCTTGATCGGCAGCGACATCATGAACAGCATCAGGTTCGCCAGCACCATGAAG
>JANMLE010000348.1:0-3444 GCA_031372385.1 Planctomycetota bacterium
GAGTCGGGCTCGACAACCCCAAATGCTGGCACACGCTCGCCGCCGTGTGACCATCCAGCAGCATCTGAACCGCATCAGACTTGAACTCCGCCGTGTACCGACGACGCGGCCGATGCGCCTGCTTCTTACCTTCCAAGACTCGTTCTTTTCCCATCGGATGACCTTTCTGGTTGAGTCCAGAATAAGCACTCCGACTGTCCGAAAAACCTGAAGCAGGTCAACGGGCTCGACGGTTCGCGCTGTCGTCGTTGCCGTCACTCGGGACGCAAATGGAGAGTTCGAGGTTTGGCCCGACTGGCGTCTGATCGTGCGACTCAATGAGTTGCTTGATCGCCGCACGTTGCGTCGCGACAAGCCACCCCTTCGCACAGATACTCCTGAGACCGTCGAAGCGTTTCTGGCCCAGGCCACTGAGTATCTTCAGGGCGAGTGGAAACATCTCGACCTGTCATTCGCGCATCCCGAGGCAACTTGCATCAGCTTTATTGGCTCAAGCTATGTCTGACGAGTTGCACTCGGTGTCAACGGCCATCGGTTCTACTCGTTCAACGCGGACCTCGGCCCCTGCTCCGTCTGCGGTGCCGCCGAGCGAAAGGCCGAACCGCAACAGTTGCTCTTTCGGCCATTCGTGTTGAAACCGCATTCGTGAGCCGCAAGGCGCTAGCCGCGGTTCGATGAAGACAACCCGCGGCTAGCGCCTTGCGGCTCACACGCCACCCATCGGCACGCCCGAGTTGCTGACCATCGCCCGCCTCGACAACGAACGTCCCGACTTCGGCGGGTTGCGGTGAGTCATGGCTCGCTATCAGGAAGACGGTGAGTTGCAGGTCATCAATCCCGATCAGGCGAGCGGGGCTTCGCGGTCTGCTTGAACTGCGGCTACTCCGAGAGCGAATTCTCCTTCTTCAAACACCGGCCTTAGGACTTGCCACAATCCTACGAGCATCACGCTCCCTTGCAGTTCGCTCCGACGATTTTCGTCGTCGATGTCTCCGGTTCGAAGGAGCCGTCGGTCATCCACAGCGCGCTGACGGCCGCCATCGTCTCGGCACTGCCGGCGCTGAGCGTGACGTTTCTGGCCTTCAGCACCGAGGTCATCGGCTTCACCAATCATGTGGAAGACCCGCTGGCGATGCTGATGGAAGTGCAGGTCGGGGGCGGGACGTTCATCTGGAAGGGGCTGCTGGCCGTGCGCGAACGGCTCAAGGTTGGGGAGCGAACCCGTTCGCCGTCGGCGTAGCGGTTGAACACCTCCGGCGGGGCCGCGCGAGGTATCTGCGAAGTCGTCTCTATCCGGACGGCGTGAGGCATGGCGGTTGGCGGCGCGTCCGGAGGTTCGTGTCGGACTGATGGCTGGTCTGTCGCGCGGTCGCAGATTCTTGTCGGAATCGGGACGCGTCGACAGCCGAAACGCGGTTCTGTCTGGTACGATCTTCGCCCGCCAGGTCCATGAAACTCTTCCTAAATCGCGGGGACTTCGATGATTTGCAACCGTTCTGTTCGTCTTTGTCTGTCCGTTGTTCTGATGTCCGGTGCCGGCGCGACTGTCGGGGCTGCGGATGTGTTTGAGCGTCACGGCGCGACGCTCGTCAAGCGCCTGGCCGAAGAGGGTGACGCGGTCAAGCAACTGACTATGCAGGACGCGGCGAAACTCAAGCCGCTCGCGCCGACCATCGGGTCACCCTGCCTGGTGGCCAAGACCGACGAAGGCGGTTATTCCAAGCTGCTGGCGGCGTGGGGGCTGAAGAAGAGCAAGGGGTCCGACAAGCCGATGCCGGTGCTGCTGATTGAACGGTTTGTCACGTACCGCGGTGACCGGCTCGATCTGACATCGGCCACGGGCAGGGACGTGATGCTGTTTCCCGGCTTCGGCTTCAACCTGGACATCGGGCAGGTCGTTCCGGAGGGACAGGGGGCCGACATCGTCTTCACGGCGGAAGGGGAGTTGATCGCGGCCGACAATTCCAAGCTGGTGGTGCTCAACGGTTCGCAACTGCCACCCGCCGACAAGACGGCCCCGCGAAATCCCAACGATCACGAAGGGGTTCTGGCCACGGACTTCACCGGGAACTGGAAGTTGAACGCCGACGGGCGCTGGCTGGGTGAACTGCAACTCAACGTGAGCGAGAACGGGAAAGCCACGGGTTCGTTCACGTCGGACGAGTCGAAGAACGCCTACGAGATCACTGGGCAGACCGGCAGCACTCCGCACAATCTGAAGCTCGAAGTCTTCCTGGCCAACACGCAGTTGTCGGTGGACGGTTATCTGTGGACGAAGGACAAGTCGCAGATGGCGGGAACCGTAACCATGACAGGTCGCAAATTCGGTTTTGTCGCCACCCGGGTGGCGGGCGAATAGGCACGGACAACCGTTCGAACCGTCACAACTGCGCAGGATGCGGTTCGACAACGCGGATGTTGCAAGAATCCATCGCCTGCACAGGTGAGGCGAAAGAACAACGAGCTAGATTCGTATGCGGGCCGTTTCAGTCTGAGACCCACGGCATCCTCGCCAGGGCTCCCGCGTCCCATTTACGGATCCGTTCCATGAGTAATGCCGCCGCTTCGCAACTTGAGTCCGTGTTGCATGATGTCCAAACCGACTTCGGGTCGGAGACGTCGATGGGATTTCGGCTTGAACCGACGCAACACGGCGATACCGTCGTGCAGCGTTCATCGACCACGGGGATTCCGCCGCGCGAGTTGGACAAATCACTGCTGACGGCGAAGATCCTGATCGTGGATGACGAGCCGATCAACGTGAAGGTCTGTCAGAAGTACCTTCACGAGCTGGGATACAAACGATGCATCGGACTGACGGACTCGGCGCGCACGATCGCCGTGATCCTGGAAGAACGCCCGGATGTGGTGATCCTGGACGTGATGATGCCGGTGGTCAGCGGTGTGGAAGTGCTGAAGCTGATCCGCAGGCACGATGAACTGATGCACCTGCCGGTTCTCATCCTGACGGCGTCCAGCGACCGGACGACGAAGTTGTCGGTCCTCAATCTGGGGGCCACGGATTTCCTCACGAAACCGATCGACCCCAGCGAGTTGGCACCGCGGATTCGCAACGTCTTGGTGGTCAAACGGTATCACGACACGCTGCGCAACCATGCCCAGGCGTTGGAGGAGGCGGTGCGGCAGCGCACGGCCGACCTCGAATCCTCGCGCATGGACATCATTCACTGCCTGGCGCGCGCCGTGGAATACCGCGACGACCAAACCGGCCGGCATGTGGAGCGCGTGGGACGCTATGCCGGAATCATCGCCGGGGCTCTCGGTCTGGATGACGCCACAGTCACGATGATTGAGCAGGCCGCACAACTGCACGACGTGGGCAAGATCGGGGTTCCGGATGAGATCCTGCTGAAGCCCGGCGCGTTGACTCCCGAAGAGTTCGAACGGATGCAAAAGCACACGCTGTTCGGACGGCGAATTGTC
>JANMLE010000360.1:0-4791 GCA_031372385.1 Planctomycetota bacterium
CGTCGGTGCTATTGGTGCCGAGAGTGACGTGGTTCAGCGTCCCACTGGTGATTGGCAGCGTCGCCCCGCCGAGCGTGCGCACCGTTCCGCCAGCCACACCGCCCGTGATCGTTCCACCGCTCATGGCACTCGTCGCCGCCAACTCCAAAGTTCCCCCGGTGATGTTGAGCGTGCCGCCGCTCAGCGTGAGCGCACCGCTGACTGACAGCGTTCCGTTGTCGGTGATCGTGCCGCCGGACTGATTGAGCTTGCCGGTGACGGTCATGTTGTGCCCAACCGTCACCGTGCCACCAGAAACAGCGTTGGAATTGCCGCCGGTCGTCGCCAAATTCAGATCGCCGCCACCTGTATTCACCGTTGAACTGGCGAAGTTGATATTGCCGCTCGACGACGACAAGTCCACGGTGCCGCCATTCGTCGTGATGCTCGATCCTGCGGTCAACGCAATGTCTTTTGTCGCGGAGAGAGAGACCGCACCCGTCCCAGAAGTCGCGATGTCGGCGTTTGCATTGGCCAGACTGATCCCCGCCGTCGCGCTGGTCGATGTCGCCGAGAAACTCTTATCCGCCGACATCGTGACGGCCTGATTGACCGTGATCCCCGCGCCAGTCGTGAGCGAGAGGTTGTTGGCGTGTGTGATCGCCGCACTGACAGTGATCGTGCCGCTGTTGCTGTCGCCAATCTGCACCGTCCCGGCGGTAACACGGTCGAGTTCCGCATCGGTGAGTCCCAATGTTCCCGCTGTGTCTGTGCCGAGGTCGATGGTCCTCCCCGAGTCCTCGTTGACCAGCACGACATTTGCCGCGCCGGCATTGACGGCGGTGCCCGTTCCGGATGACCAGATCGACATGTCATTGGCGGTCAGAGTCACTCCGCCCGTCCCGCGGATGGCTGCGTTGTTGAACATCGTCAGCGTGCGCAGGGTTCCAGCCGTCTGGCCAGCCACCAGGCTGACGGTACTGGTCCCCGCATCGACATCGTTCACGGCGGATGTGTTGGAAACCGTCAACCCGCCGTTGACAGTGGAAATGCTGATCGCTGAGTTGGCAGTGGACACTCCGGCGACTCCATCGACCGTAGTGATGTTGATCGAAATGCCCGCATTGCTCTCCACGTAGGAGATGCCACCCGAGTTAGTAGCTGCGGCGAAGTCCGCCAACCTGTTGCCCTGAGCCAGCGTAATGGCTCCTCCGGCCTGCACGGCCAAGCCGCCGGTGCCGATCGTGATGCTGGCTCCCGCGCTCTCTGTGACGGTACTTCCCGAATGTAGGGAGAGAATCGAGGCATTCGCCGGGGACAAACTCGATGAAACTGTGATCGCCCCGCTGTTGGCATCTCCAATCCTGATCGTCCCGGCGGTGATGAAGTCGAGTTCCGCGTCGGATAGTTCGAGCGTGTTGGCCGTGGTATCGACCGCCGAACCGAGGTCGATCAATCGGCCATTCGTCTTCTGCAACAGAGTCACCGTGTTGGCGCCGGTGTTGATCGCGGCGTTGATTGTCATGGCGTCCGCGGTCATTGAGACGCCACCACCGTTCGACGTGATTGCAGCACTAATGGTGATCGCAGTTCCGGCATTGAAGCCCACATTGAGGACACCGCTCGTGCTTATGATGGCCTGATTGACGATGATGGACCCGGCCGCGTCGATGGCAAAGGTCGCCGCTCCTCCCGCGGACTTGGTGATCGTTGACGACACCGTGACATCGCCCGGTTGGGAGCCCGTCGCTCCCGTTGTGATCGTCACGCTCGTACCGTTATTGAGCGACGACTGGATCGTAGCCGCATCGACCGTGGCCGAATCCGCTGTCGGCGTGAAGACATTCGGACTCCCGCTATCGAACGCGCCATTCGCTGTTGCGTTAGTGATTGTGACGTCGCGCGGATCGAGCAACCATGTTCCCGCATCGCCGTGTGTCGCCGTGGCGGACACGCTACCGCCCAGGATTTCCAGGAACTCCCTCCCCGAGGTCTCCACGAATCCGCCATCGCCACTGACCCGTCCACCGTGGGCGCTGATGTCGCCATAGAACTGTGTCGTCTGATCAGACCAGACGATGACTCGTCCCCCGTCGCCGCTGGTGATGGCGTCGGCCTCGATGACCGCATCGGCTCCGACATAGGTTTGCTCGGCGTTGTGGATCGCGGAGTTGTCACCGTGGTAATCGCCGCCGATCAGCACCGTTCCGCCGCCCGCGTCTCCCGAGGCATCCACCTCGGCACCGTCGAGCAGGGCGACTCGTTCACCCAGCAGGTGGACGGTCCCGCCGACACTGCCGGATTGCAGGTCTGAGACGTCGATGGTGCCCGATGTGTACAACGTGCCGTGCAGGCCGGCATCGACGATCACGGTTCCGCCCGCGTCCTGAATCGTCGAGTGCGAAGAAAGTGTCAACGTGTCGTGCGCGAAGAGTCCGATCGTCGCATGGTCTGCGTGAAGCACGGCACCGTCACCGAGAGTGATGTCCGAAACGGCGTGCAGCGTGATTCCCGCTCCCAACGACGTCAGGTCGCCATCCGCTGAGAACGAGATGTCATCGGCGGTGAAGTTGATCCCCTCGCCAGCCTGAATGGCGCTGTCGACGACAACGTGCTCAACCTCGGCATCGACGGTGATCGCTCCCGCCAGATTCAAGCCGTGAGTGCCGTCGAACACGACGGATTGGTTTGCCGACGCATCGCCCGTGATATGGATCGACGAAAAGCTGGTGGCGTCCAGCTCAAGATGCTGGTTGGCGTCACCATCAATGCTGCCATCGACGATCAAATGCCCGCCGGTGTCAACGCTCACCGTCGCGACCTGATTCGCGTCTGTGACGTGTACGTCGAGAACTCCATCAACCACAGCGGCCGTCACCGACAGCACTTGCCGTTCTTCGAGCTTGCGCAGCGTCAGCCGGGCCGCGTGGTCGAGCGGGGTTTCGGGGAAACGGTGGTGGCGGCGCGAGTCCAGCCAGTTCCAAAGCCAGGTCGAAATCTGCATGGGATCGTCTTCCTACCGAGATCTGACAGGGGCGTCTCCCCCGTCCGAATCACATCGTATTCCTGCCGAATGTCCGTCTTCGCCGCCGGTTGAAAAGGGACGTGGCGCACGTTTTCAACATGCGCTTTCCCGACGAAAACGTGCTCTTCCCCGATGAATTCGGGCACGCGGGAAGCGTACCCCACGTTTTTCATCAGGCTGTTCGGGATACCGTCCACCGTGGCCGATGCGCGTCACTTCTCCGCAATTTACCACGCGACACCGTGCCAAATTGACCCGGCATCCAGTCGTCCGACATTCGCCACTGTCATAGTGGCCGTTCGGTCGACCGACCTGTTTTCAGTTCACTTTCGACCCGGAGTCCCGCCCGACAAGCTGAGTGAGTCTACGGTTATGTCAACTTGTCTGTCGAGGAGCCTGCTGTTGCTGGCGGGGATTCCCGCTTGACTTCTGACCGCCGACGCCGTGGCCCGCATTCGCCGCACTGTGTTCGTCTTGCACCCGCCGTACCGTGGCCCCGCGGGCGATGCTTGAGCGTGGCACCGCCCGGCCGAATTTCTCGCCCAAGTCCCCACGTCTCTCATCGTGTCGAGACGTTGTGGTGCTTGACGATCGGCGGTTTTCGGCGAACTTTGACGGTCGTGCGGATTGGAACGATTGCGCGCGAAACTTTGATTGCAACGACCGCGCGCATCCGAATCAGCGAGGGGACCGAATGGCGTGGCGCACGGAGCGCCGCGGAGTGGTCCGGAGGCAGTCGATGTCCCACTTGAAACTTGGCAAGGTCGTTCCTCGAAGCGCGGGCAAAGTTCTGCTGCTCGCCGTGTCACTGCTGATCCTCGGCGGCGGCGGGCGGGCGTTCGCGCAGACTCAGGCCACCCGGGACGAGGTGCCGCCGACGCCCGCTCCGCCTCCCAATGCGCGGGCCACCGAACTCTGGCAGGACATGCCACTCGGCCAGTTGAAGGCCAACATCGGGCTCAATCTTCCCGAACCGGAACGACTCAGTTCGTCCGAAGTCGCGCGACTCAGTCAGGCCGCGCCGTTGCTCGCGGCGAGTGGCAGCGTGTTCTCGCCCTTGGGTGACAGCCGCCCGTGGATGCTCGCCCCGTATGAATGGGAAGCGCCCGCGACGCGCCACCTGCCGCTGCTGTTTGAAGACCCGAATCTGGAGCGACTCGGTTACACCTGCGGTTGCCGCATCAGTTGGTGTGGCGAAGAACGGAGCCTGCACACGGGGAAGTGTTTGCAGCCGTTCCTCTCGGCGGCCCACTTCTTCGGACGGGTTCCGATGATCCCGTACCTCTGCGGAGTCGATCCTCCGTGCGAACCGATCTACACGCTTGGAGTCGACCGCCCCGGCAGCCCGGTCCCCTACCGCCGGCACGTCATCCCGCTCAGCCTGCGCGGAGCCCTCTACCAAGCCGGCGTCTCGGTGGGGCTCGTCTACGCTATTCCGTAGTGGAGAGCGGAGCGGAGAGCGGCGAGAGGCAGCCCGGTGGCAGGTCTTGACGCAGGTACGTCTTGGCGAACTCGTGCAGGTCGACGTTCGGTCCACTTGCGTTCGACCGGCTTGCAGACGGCACCGGGTTGCGGATGTTGACCGAGACCTCGTGCTGCGGGAACGGGATCTCGATCCCGGCCGCGCGGAAGCCGTCGTGAATCATGGTGTTCAACTCGTGGGTCGCCTTCTGACGGTCCTTCAGGTTCGGCAGGAAAGCCTTCAGTTGGAAGACGAGCGCGCTGTCGCCCAGTTCTTCCAGCGAGGCCGACGGCGCGGGGTCTTTCAACAATGACGGATGCTCGGA
>JANMLE010000030.1:0-1867 GCA_031372385.1 Planctomycetota bacterium
CAGGCGCTAGCCGCCGGTCTGCTGGATATCACCGGCGGCTAGCGCCTGGCCGCTCATTTCACACAACTTTCAACAGGAATGGCGGAGGCGATCAGGAGGCCGACTCGCCCTGATTCGTCACGGCACGGGAGCATACTGTTCGAGTGCCGCACGGAATTGGACGGCTTGGTAGGCCCGGTCGGTTTCGTCGCGACTGAACAAATGCGACTCCAAGTTGTTCAGCATCCGGATCAGATCCAGACGCCGCGATTGGGGCTCGACCATTCGGTCGGGATCGAATCCGGGAAACATGGCCGCGCGGTCCTCGCGGGACAACACTTTCCCATTGTCGAACGGATCAAGGTAGATGTCATCTCGGGGCGCTCCCGGTCCCTTTCGGCTGTCGTACTTCACGATGTACCTCCCGCCTGTCGGGACTCCCACGATCGGCACGTCCAGACGGCGGCCGACCGCGATGACCAGATGCGAGACCACGATCGGCAGACCCCGTTTGGTCTGCAGCACCTTTTCGAGCGAGCTGTTGACCGGGTTCTGATAGTCGTCAACGTTGCCGCCGAATTTCTCATCCGTGAACAGCACTTCACGCAGCACGTTGACCAGTCGTTCCGGCTCAACGGATTTCGGCACAACGTCGCGCCCCAGTTTTTTCCGCACGGCGTCCGCCAGCGCATCGAGTTGTTTGGCCAGCGGCACGCGTTGAACATCCTTGTTGAGGATTCGCGCGATCAGCCACATCCCCTCTTCGAGATCGAGTTTCTCTTCGGGTTGTTGGGCGAATGCCTGAAACGCCTCGACCAGCGGTCTGACATCCAGTTGCCGCACGAGTGCCGCCGCGCGCGAACGAACTTCGGGCGACTTGTGGTTGCGGGCGTCCAGCAGGTGGTCCCGGGCCGCGGTGCCGGTTTTCCGCAGCGCGTTCACGGCGGCTTCCCGCTCCTGAAAGGCGTCTGAATCCAACTGCTCGATCAGTTTCGCGATCCGCGCCGAATCGTCGGGCGCGGCCGTGTCATCCGCGCCGAGTCCCGGAACGCCGAGCCAGGCGGCAAAAACGAGTCCTTGGAGCACTCGGTTGCAGACGGTACGGGTTCGCGAAGCGGCGTGCATTGTCTGCCTTCCTGCCTCTGGCACGCGACCGCGGGTGATCGCGTTGGAGTCACATCGGCACGAATTGTAGCGAGTCATTCCATTCTGCGCATCGCATCGTGAAACGACTGGTTGCGGGTCCGCTTGGCGGACTTCCGGTCGTGACAGCGCGAGAACCTCGACCTGACAAATCGAGACGTTTAAAGTCGCGCCGCGCACGAGACACTTCTCCGCTTCGAAGCTCGGCCGCAACTTCGCCAAAAATCGAAGCGAATGATGCCCGGCGGCAACGTCGCGACTTGATGACTCGCGCGCTGTGGAACTCGTTGATTCATGGTGAGTTCCACTCGGACAGCAGCCGATCGTCGCGAATCGATGAGGTGATTTGTCAACACGGGCCTGGTTCGATGCGACCGGTGATCACCGACGGCCGAAGAATTCTTCGAACTTTGCAACGCGATTGTTAGCCCGACGTTGCAGAGACTTCGCCCCACGGGCGATCAGAATTCTGAACAGCGAATCGCGATTGGCATTCAAGCTGCTTTACATCCTGTTCATCCTGCGAGACACCAAACACCACAACACCACGCGAGACGATCAGCAGGCCCCGTCGCTCGCCGCCAGTTTTCTGCTTCAAGTCCCAGAAAGGACCGACCACCATGACGACTCTGCTCACCGCCCTGATCCATGACGAAGCCGGTTTCATCGTTTCCGCCGAACTGGTCCTGGTCGCCACCATCGCCGTGCTGGCCATGGTCGTCGGACTGTCGGATGTCGCCCTGAA
>JANMLE010000367.1:0-1503 GCA_031372385.1 Planctomycetota bacterium
GGTCGGCACCGAGTTTCTGAAGCGGGCCGACCCGCTGATCTATGCGGGCGCCCCGCGCGACGTGCTCGCCGCCGTGCGCCGGGCGAAGGACCGCATCGAGGCCGAACTGCGCCGCCGGGGTCGCGACTGGGGTGAGGTCAAACTGGGGACCGGTTCGATCCGCGATGTCGAATTCGTCGTGCAGGCGCTGCAACTCGTCCACGGTGCGGCGTCGCGCCATGTCCGCACGTCCAACACGCTGGACGGACTGGTGCGGCTGACCGATGCGGAAGTCTTGCACGCCGACGAGTACCGCCGGTTGACCGACGGATACGTCTTTCTGCGGACGATCGAACACTCGCTGCAACTGATGCACAACCGGCAGGAACACTCGATGCCGACCGATCCGCGCGAGTTATCCCTGCTGGCGCATCGCCTGGACTTTGCGAGTGCCGAACAGTTGCTGAAGCACTATGAGGGCCACCGCGCATCGATCCGGTCGATCTTCGACAAGTATCTTTCCGACGAACACGCGCTGACGTCGGCGGCGACCGTCAGCGGGCTGCCGATCACTCCGCCATCGATCACTTCACCACCGAACCGCCCCAGCCTGGCAACGTATGAAACAGTCTTCTCACTGGATGAGCAGCGCCGGCATCGCGGATTGTTCGCCACAATCGACCCGGATCAACCCGTGCGGGTCATGGCCGAAGAGGCCGCGAACGGACTGTGGCGCGTGACGATCCTGGGCCACGACTGCCCCGGCGAACTCTCGATGATGTGCGGACTGATGTTCGCCTACGGGTTCGACATCGTCACCGGCTTCGTGTCGACCGAACGGCGCACCACGATCGGAGGCGGCAAAGCCCCCGGCGGCTTTGTCGATGACTTCTGCGTTCGGTCCGAGTTGGATGTGGTGCTCCCCGAGTTGTGGCAGCGCTACGAGGCCGACTTGTGCGACCTGGTCCGCATGGCCCAGTCGGGCCGGGCCGACGAAGCGCAGGGGCGGCTGGCGAAGCGCGTCGCCGATGCGCTCGAGGGAGCGCCCGCCACAGCCAGCCGTCCGTCACCGCTTGATGTGCGGATCGACAACGAGGCTCACGAAACCGCCACCGTGCTGCACATCCGCGGCGACGACACCATCGGCTTCCTCTACGAACTGACGAACGCCCTGACACTGAGCGACGTGAACATCGAACAGGTGCAGATCACGGCCGAACAGGGACTCGCCTGCGATACGCTGCTGGTGACCGACGCCCGCCGTGGAGGCAAGATCCTCGAACAGGACCGGCTGCAGGAACTGCGCGCCGCCGTCGTGTTGATCAAGCACTTCACACACCTGCTGCCGGGGGCGCCCGACCCGACCGCCGCGCTGCTCCACTTCCGCAGCTTCCTGCGCGACCTGTTCCAGCGGCCCGACTGGTTCGAGCAACTGTCGTCGCTCGAACGACCGGAAGTCTTGTCCGCGCTGGCCCGACTGCTGGGGGTCAGCGATTTCCTGTGGGAAGACTTCCTGCGCCTGCA
>JANMLE010000379.1:0-1648 GCA_031372385.1 Planctomycetota bacterium
TGCGATCAGCTACCACCTGCGCGAACGCGGGGTCATCATCCGTCACCGGGAAGAGCTTGAACGCACCGAAGCAATGGACGATGGCGTGGTGGTGCATCTCAAGTCCGGCAAGCAGCTCAAGACCGATATCCTGCTGTGGGCGGCGGGACGGACCGGAAACACCGATGGGTTGGGGCTGGAAAACGCCGGCATCACACCGGACACGCGGGGCAACATCCCGGTCAACGAACACCTCCAGTCGGTGGTGCCGCACATCTATGGTGCCGGCGACGTCATCGGTCCCCCCGCGCTGGCCAGCGCGGCGTACAACCAGGGCCGGTATGCGGCCAACGAAGTGCTGAAGGGTCTGGGCTGCGGAGGCGAATGCAGCCTCCCGCCGTCGCTGGACATTCCCACCGGCATCTACACCAGCCCGGAAATCAGTTCGCTCGGAAAGACCGAACGCGAGTTGACCGACGCCAAGATCCCGTACGAAGTCGGTCACGCCCACTTCAAGAGCATCGCCCGCGCGCAAATCACCGGCCAGACGGTCGGCATGCTGAAACTGCTGTTTCACCGGGAAACGCTGGAAATCCTCGGCATCCACTGCTTCGGATCCAACGCCAGCGAGATCATTCACATCGGCCAGGCGATCATGTCGCAGCCCAAGCCGCACAACACGCTGCTGTACTTCATCAACACCACGTTCAACTACCCGACGATGGCCGAAGCCTACCGGGTCGCGGCGCTCAACGGCTACAACCGGCTGTTTTGATGTGGCGGGCGGCGGGTTCTCGCTTGGAGTGCTTCATATCCCGAAGCTCGCTCTTGATCGCTGACTCGATATCATGCGAACCGCAGCCGCGGTGAAAGCGTTCCACCGACACCGGCCCGCATCAACTGAGTCAACGCATCGTCATTTTGGGGTCGGGAAGCAGCCATGTCAGACGTTTTGAAGATTGGTGTGAATGGAGCGGCGGGACGGATGGGACAGCGCGTTGTCGCACTCGCTTCGGCCGACAAAGGACTGAGGGTCGCCGCCGCCTACGAATCCGCGTCGTCCACCAGGCTGGGACAGGATGCCGGTGAACTGGCCGGTGTCGGCAAGCTGGGCGCGATCGTTTCGGCCGAGGTCGTCGAACACATGGACGTCATCATCGACTTCTCGACGCCCGACGGCTGCATGACGATCCTCAAACAGTGTGCGCCGCGCGGGATTCCGCTCGTGGTCGCCACGACCGGGCTGACCGCGCATCAGAGGCAACTGGTCGAAGAAGCCGCCCAGACTGCGGCGATCCTGATGGCGCCCAGCATGAGTCTGGCGGTCAACATTGCCATGAAGCTGGTGGCCGATGCCGGTCGGGCGTTGAGGAATCATTCGACGGGCGTCGATGTGGAAATCATCGAGCGGCATCACCGGTTCAAAGAGGACGCCCCCAGCGGGACGGCGTTGAAATTCGGCGAGATCGTCGCGCGCGAGATGGGTCAGGACCGCCACGTCCACGGTCGCGAAGGCCGTACCGGTCAGCGGCCGCTGAATGAAATCGGCTACCACGCGCTGCGGGTCGGCGACAATGTTGGCGAGCACACCATCGTCTTTGGGCTGCTCGGCGAAACCCTGGAAGTCACGGTCCGCGGCCAGTCGCGCGACAGCTACGCGGCCGGAGCC
>JANMLE010000039.1:0-7311 GCA_031372385.1 Planctomycetota bacterium
GTGTCGATCACCAGGCAGACATAGCCGTGCGTGGCGAACCACTGGCCGTGGTGCTGAAACGCCGCCTTGTTGCCGTCGCGTCCGCGGTTGGAGTGTCCGCAGACATACAGGACCGCCGGCAGCTTCCCTTCGATCTTGGCGGGCAGGTACAGATTCCCCGTGACGTACAGTCCCGGCTTGCTCTGGAAATGCAGCTTCTCGACGCGGTATCCGTCGCGGGCCAGTTTGCCGGTCACCGTGGCATTGAGGGGCGTTCGTTCGGGGAGCGGCCACAGGCCGAGCATGTCGAAGAACTCGCGCTTCAACTCGGGGCGTTTCGCCTCCCACTCTTCCTTCGACTCGGCCCCCTCGTGAATGTGCTCGCTCAGCTTGGCGGCTTCGAGCGTCAGATGGGCTTCGATCACCGCGTCACCAAAGGACAACGCGGGGGGCGGTGTTTGAGCGCGGGCCTGTGTCAGTGCCAGTCCGCTGCAGCACATGACAACGAAGAGTAAACGCAAGACGGGCATGGTGAGTCTCCAGGGGCGCAAAGAAGCGGTCGGACACCGGTGTCTGTTGTCAACGCCGAACGATTGTCGGCCGCGCGGGCGACCCGCGACATCATACGATGCCGGCCATCACTTTTTCGTCACCGCATCGCAGACCAGTTGAAAGTACTCGGCGATCTGATGGCCTTTGGCCGGGGCGAGGTCGGATTGGCGGATGACAACAAGGTCCAGGCTGGGAACGACCAGGATGTTGTTGTCCCACTTGCCGAGCGCCGCGAACGCATCCTTGGGGACGTTCGGCCATTTGTTGTTGGTGTTGTTCCACCACAGGTAGCCGTAGGACTTGTTGAGTTCCTGCGACGGGGCGATCGATTCGGCCAGCCATGCGGCCGGGACGATCTGCTTGTCCTTCCACTTGCCCTGATGCAGCACCAGCAATCCGACCCGGCCCAGCGAGCGCGCCGTCGTGTGGCAACCGGAGTACGGCAGCGCGAATTCCTCGCGCCGCTCCCAGGTCCAATCGCTGGGGGACATGCCGATGGGACGGAAGAGACGCTCGCCGAGATAGTCGTCGATCTGCTTGCCCGTGGCCTTCCGGAAGACGGGGCTGAGCAGCGCGAGTCCCGTGTTGTTGTAGTCCCACTTCGCACCGGGCGGATGATCCATCGGGGCCGATCGCAGCGCGTAACTGAAGAGATCCTCGCGCTGGCCGATCCCGGCATCGTTATGCACCCCAGATGACATGCTCAGCAGTTGCTTCACCGTCACCGACCGCTTGCCATCGGGGCTGGCATCGGGAACGTACCGGCCGACGGTGTGGTCCAGGGCCAGTTTTCCATCGGCGATCGCCAGACCGGTCGCCATGCTGGAGAGCGACTTGCTGGTGGAATACGCGGCGAACTTGGACTGCCGGTCCGCGCCGCCAAAATACCATTCGGCGACAATCCGTCCGTGCCGGATGACGACTCCCGATTTGCTGTTGTGCGACTCCAGCCAGACCTTGGCCTTCTCCAACCCCGCGGCATCCATTCCCTGACTGGCGGGGTCGGCCGTCTCCCACTCCTCACCGGGCCACACCGTTTGAGCGGCGGCGATCTGAACAGACAGGCAGACCACCAGCAACGACCAAACTAACTGACGCGACATCGGGAATTCTCCAATCAAGTGTGAGTGACGACGAGGCACCGTGGTTGCCCGGATTCACCAAGGGCACCGGGATCACGGCTTACGGTCCATGTTCCCCTGCTGGATCGCCCAGCGCCGGACCAGTTCGGCCCGCGATGAGATGGCGAAGGTCTTGTAGATGGCTTTCGCGTGGGTATGGACCGTGTGGATGCTGATGTTCAATCGCGCCGCCACCTCCTTTTCCGAGAGGCCTTCGACCAGCAAATCGTAGACGCGGCACTGCGCGGGTGTCAGGTCGGGTGGCTTGAGGATCATCGCAGCCACATCGGCAACTCGGGCAGCATCAATGCAGGTGGAGATCTCCGAATTGACGAAGCACCGGATGGCGTCGCCGATTTCAAAGCAAACCTTCAACAGGTACGGACCAATCCTGATTTCGGCGGCGTCATTGAGGGGCTCTTCGCCGCGCACCTGCCGGCCATCAATGTGCGTCCCATTGCGGCTGCCGAGATCCAGTATTGACGCATGCTCGCCGGTCCAACTGAGCACGCAGTGCTCGCGCGAGACATGCGGGTCCGGCAGCCAGATGGCGCACTCATCGCCCCGTCCGATCACCGCCTTTCCGGTTTCCACTTCATGAATGCGCTCCAGGACGGATTCGTGTCTGATCACACAATAAATGCAGCTCAACATGCGAGACTCCCGCATCATATCAAGGTCTCAGTCCGGCCCTGCATCAGGCTCGTAGGGATTGTGGCGAAGGGAGTCGCAAATTGGAAGTTGAACGATCAGTTCGGCGCGGGTCTCTGTTCGACTCTGTTCGGCGCGGGTCTCCCGACCCCGCCGAAACGGCTGACCGAAGGTCTCCTCTTCTATTTTCAACACGAATGGCAGAGCCCCCAAAACAGTCGCACGATCCCGCGCGACGATCCGCCCGCATCAACCAAACGCCTTCTTGAGCACTTCCAAGCTCTTCGGCACGGCGGTCGCCGGGACTTCCTTGCCTTCCATTTCCAGTGAAATGTATCCGCGGTAATTGTGCTTCCGCAGGATCTGCGCCACGCGGCCATAGTCGACATCCAGTGAATACCACTCGCCGCCGCCAAAGTACGTCTTGGCCTGAACGAGCACCGCACTCGGGGCCAGGGTGTCCATTTGTTCGTACATGTTTTCCAAGAAGTTGCCGGTGTCCAGAGTGGCCTGGAGCCACGGCGATTTCAGGGCGTCGATCACTTTGATCACGCCGGTCGCCTCGCGTCCGAGTCCCCAATGATTCTCCAGTCCCATGACCACTCCCAGTTCCTCGGCTTTGGGGAGCAACGCCTCGAAACTGCGGATCACCCATTCAAACCCCTGTTCGTCGGTGTGGCCGGGCAGGCGCGGTTCGATCCCCTTGTTCGCCATCAGCTCGTCGAAGTTCTTGCTCGTCCCCCAGCGGCCGGTGTTGACGCGAATGGTCGGGATGCCGAGCTCGTACGCCAACTCCAGGCAGCGCGTCGTGTGTTCGATGTTCTTCTTCCGCTTCTCCTCGTCCGGCGTGACAAACCCCTGGTGAGTGGAGAACCCCATCAGGTCCAAACCCAGCGAAAACGCGCGCCGTTTCAGTCGCCGCAGCAACGGCTTGTCGACCTGTCCCCCCGCGGCCTTGGCCGCTTCCTCCATGTGAACATGCAGGATCTCGACCCCGTCAAACCCCATGTCGGCCGCCTGCTCAAAGCAGGATTCGATCGGAGTCGGTTCGCCGCGAAAGTGCCAGAAGGAATAGGTCGATACGCCGATCCGGTTGCGCCGTGACGCGGTTGGCTTCGCGACGTCGTCGGCCCGCGTTTTCAGTGGCGGCAACGCACATAGGCCGACGGCGGCCAGACTCATCAACTCACGACGGGAAATCTGCATGGGGTCACCTTTCATCTCGAAACAGCCGGATCGTCGCACCAGCAATCTTATCGCTTCAATTTCAGACTGCGGATTTGGGATTTCAGTACTTCCAAGTTTGCCGGACACCGTAGCTGAATTCGCAAGAATTCAGCCCGCTATCGCGACTCCCTGAACTCTTGCGAGTTCAGCTACGTCGAGAATCTGGAACGACTGGATTTGAGATTTCAGATTCAAACGTGGCCAACGCATTTTTCGCATCAAGCGTCCAGCCTCCAGCCTTCCGTCACTCAGTACAGCACCGAAATCGGCTGCCCGGTGCTGATCAGGAACGGGCGGTTCGCACTGTCGTGAAAGTGGCCGCCCGGATCAATGCCCAGCGCATGAAAGATTGTGGCGGTCACATCCCAGGGACCGTGCTTCGCCGAGATCGGATAGGCGGCGTGCCGGTCCGTCGCGCCGATGACTGCTCCGCCGCGCACGCCCGCTCCGGCCAGCACGATCGAATACGCCGCCGCCCAGTGCTTGCGGCCCGGCGACGCCCCGGCAAAATTCCGTTCGAGCGCCACCAAGGGAGCGCGACCAAACTCGCCCATGCCAATCACCAGCGTGCTCTCCAGCAGGCCGCGCTGATTCAGATCCTCCAGCAGTGCGGAGAAGCTCTGATCGAACCTCGGCAACAGCGAGTTGCCCATCACGTCGAAGATGTCGTTGTGGGTGTCCCAGCCATGCTGATCGAGAGCGTCGGGCTCGCGATCCTGGCCGCGGTTCGAATGGTTCCAGATCACGGTCACGAGCGGAACTTCCGCTTCCAGCTTGTTGTTCCGCGTACAATACAAGTCGGGGTTTGGTGGACGACACGTCACCTCATCACACACGGCACGGTCGAGGATTACTCGCGAGTCAATCCCCTCGCCATTCGTCGAAATTCCGCCAATGTGGTCTCGCGTTCCGGTGCGTCAGTGCCAACCGTTCCATGTACAGTCAGGTTTCCCTTTTCGCGAAACAGTACGAGTTGATAAATGGCGACAGGTGTCGCCGCCTTGGTCTTCTGCCCCGTGGCTTCGATCTCGACGCCGTGCATTCCGGCCAATTCGATCGGTTGTCGCGTCGTGACTTCGACATTGGAAATGGCATAGATCGAGTTCAGCAGGCTGTTCGCGATTTCCTCCTCCGAGCCTTTCTTGCCTTCAAACGTCAAGGCACGAAACTGCATCAGTGGATCAGCGGCACTCTTCAGTTTCATATCACCGGTCAACGTGTAATCGACAATCAAGCCCGTTACTTGAGCGGGGATCAGGAGCTTTGACTCCGCCAGATGAAAACCTCCAACGGAGTCAACGGGGCGAGTATCTCCCGGTATTGAATCGACGCTCAACAAGATTGCGCGGAGTTTCGTGGCGATCTCACTTTCATACGAAGTCGGAACCAACACACGGACATCCGTTGTCCAGCGGTTGGTACCAACGACCAACAACCAGTCATTCACTCCCGAAGTTTTCGTGGTGAGGATGAAGAGCCGCCGCGAGAGGCCATTTGAACTCACGGGTAATTCCTCGGTTCGCGAAATCACCTGCCCAGTAAACTGCAGGCCGTTCGGCACCCGCGCAATTCGCGAGGAAAATGGCTCGACCATGAATTGAATATTGATTTGGCCTTGCCCCCGAACATGGACAAACCCAAAACCGCCCTTTTCGTACTCTGATGTCGGACGAATCTGGATGCGAGACTCACGAAACTCGACAGGTGCATTCAATGCGATTGTCGGCTCCACGGGAGTTGCCGCTGATTGAGGAGATGCTGCTGGCCCGAGCTGTTCAGTTTTGTGTGGCGGTTGTCCACTGCCACATCCAATGATCCCGGCCACACCAAACAGCAACGCCAGATAAACCTTCCAGAATTCCGACATGAGCGTTCCCCACCGCATTCGTGAGATTCACAATTCTCGCTTGGCACTTGGCACCAAGACGATCCATTACCTTACAACCAAGTTGACCATTCGACCGGGGATCACGACCGTCTTCATGATCGTCTTCCCTTCGAGTTGACTCGCCACGGTGGCTTCGGACTTAGCGGCGGCTTCGAGGGTCGGTTGGTCGGCGTCGGCGGGGACTTTCACCTTATCTCGCAGCTTGCCGTGATAGGCCGAGCCGGATTCGGGACTACGGGAGTGGATCATCTGGATGGGTAGCGTCGTCCGGGTCTTCGACGACAGCGAAGAGGTCGCCCAGCCGAATCGAAAAACCCGGCAGGATGTCGCCGCCGTCGAGTTGGACGTTGACGCCGATGGCTCGCATCCGTTCCGGTGACTCGTAGATGTACATCCGCCGCGTTTCGGGGAACAACATCCACACGAGGCGGACTCCCGCCTGAAAGTACTCGACCACCTTGGCGTCCATGACGTCGGCCGAGTTCGTCGGACTGATGACCTCAACGGCCAGATCGGGAACAACATTCCAGGCCGCGTCTTGGTGTGTCGGCGGCCGAGTCCGCTTGGAAGCGGACACGAACGCCACGTCGGGCTTTCGTTGCAGGACCGGTTTGTGTCGCAGCAGAAACATCGTCTCGATGACCGCCAATCCGAGGCGATGTTCGGCTACAAAGTTCGCGAGCCGACGAAAGAGTTCCCCGGCCAGCAAATTTGCAAACGCGCTCATCGGCTCGACCTCCACCGGCTCTCCGTTGACGATTTCGTAGACCTTCTCGTCGTCGCATTCGCTGGCGATGGACGGACCGTCGACTGGTTCCAGAAGGGCGGTGTTCACAAGAGAACTCCTCGCGAAGGTAAATCAACATCGAAGAGCGGAGCATAGCACGACAAGGTTGACGCGGACAACGGCGGATTCACCTCACCACGAAGTTCACCATCTTCCCCGGCACGACGATGGTCTTCACGAGCGTCTTGCCTTGCAGTTGCGGGGCCACCGTGGCATCGGCTTTCGCGGCGGCCTCCATCGCGGCTGGAGCCGCGCCAGTGGGAACTTTGACTTTGCCGCGCAGCTTGCCGTTAATCTGGACGGGGATTTCGACCTCGGTCTCGATCAGATGCTGTTCGTCCCACATCGGCCACGGTTCGTAGGCGAGGGTCGTCGTGTGGCCGAGCAGTTCCCACAGTTCTTCCGCGAGGTGCGGGGCGAACGGGCTGAGCAGCAGCACGAATGGATCGAACACTGCGCGCGGGCGGACTTCCAGCGTGAGGAACTCGTTCACGAACTCCATCATCCGGCTGATGGCTGTGTTGAACCCGAGCGACTCGATGTCGTTGGTGACCGCCTTGATCGTGC
Source organism: Planctomycetota bacterium (assembly GCA_031372385.1). Lineage (GTDB taxonomy): Bacteria > Planctomycetota > Planctomycetia > Planctomycetales > Planctomycetaceae > Schlesneria. The sequence continues at coordinate 6,773 of JANMLE010000039.1, forward strand.
GGTGCAGGACGCGAAGTTGCTCGATCGACGGAGCCACATCCTGCACGGCCGGGTTTAGTCGCACGGTGTCCTCGTGCAGTTCGTCGGCGATCATGCGCCAGACTCGGCCGAGGAACCGCGACACTCCCTCGACCCCCTTCATGCTCCACGGCTTCACCGCTTCGAGCGGCCCCATGAACATCTCGTACAGCCGCAGCGAGTCGGCTCCGAACTCGTCGACGACCACATCGGGATTGATGACGTTGCCCCGCGACTTCGACATCTTCTCGGCCCGGCCATGCTCATCGACCTCACCGAGGATCATTCCCTGGTTGACCAGCCGCTGGAACGGTTCGCAGGTCGAGACCAGTCCGCGATCAAACAGCACCTTGTGCCAGAAGCGCGAGTAGAGCAGATGGAGCACCGCGTGCTCGGCTCCACCGACATACAGATCGACGGGGAGACACGCCTTCTCGATGGCCGGGTTGAGGAACTGTTGGTCGTTCTTCGGATCGGCGAACCGCAGGTAGTACCAGCACGAGCCGGCCCACTGCGGCATC
>JANMLE010000447.1:0-3075 GCA_031372385.1 Planctomycetota bacterium
CCGGCCGCAGCGTGCTGCTGCTGGCCCAGGGGCGGCTGGTGAATCTCGGCTGTGCCACCGGTCATCCGTCGTTCGTGATGTCCAACAGCTTCACCAACCAGACCCTCGCACAACTCGCCCTGTGGCTGGAACCCGAGAAGTACCCGCTCGGCGTGCATCGCCTGCCGAAGGCGCTGGATGAAGAAGTCGCGCGGCTGCATCTCGGCACGATCGGCGTGAAGCTTTCCAAGCTGACCCAGAAGCAGGCGGACTACCTCGGTCTGCCCGTGTCCGGCCCGTTCAAGCCGGAACACTACCGGTATTGATGGCGTGGCGGATGGGAAATGAAGACAGGGACTCCAGCCCGCGTCGTTCGGCCTCAAGTGCCGGATGACGCGGGCTTTTCCATCTCGAAGCGAAAGATTTGCATTACACTGGGATCGCAAGACCTGCCGATCTCAACAGGGAGTCGGACGAGTTCGATTTCGTTTGACCTGGTGCCAAGGGACACGCAACCCAGCGTCGAGTTGCGACTTTTCCGTCGCCCTCAGCCCTGGGGGCAATGACCACGACGATGAAATGAAGGAGTAAACGATGCCACGGATGCGGCAATGGGTTCTAGGCTGCTTGGCATTCATTGTGATGCTAACGCTCGCGGGACGAGTTGATGCCGTCCCCGGCTGTCCCTTCTGTGCCCCGAGCGATCCCCCCTTCAGTGAGCGACTGGCTCGTTGTGATGTGGCTCTCCTGGTGAAGTGGGTTTCACTCACGTCGGACGAAAAGATCGTGGGCAAGGAATCCACGACGTTTGAAGTCGTCACCACGTTCCGGACGACCAAGCGCAAATTCAAAGAGAACGACAAGGTGGTCTGGGAATTTGGTCGCGACGGAAAACCTGGAGACCGGTTCCTGCTGATTGGCACCGAAGACGGCGAGACCATCAACTGGGAGAAACCGGTCTCGCTGACGGGTGAATACCTCTACGCCTACATTCGCGCCGTCCCTCCTCCTGAAGCCCCCAACCGCCTGGCGTTCTACCTCAAGTTTTTGGAGTTTCCCGATTCCGAAATCTGCAGCGACGCGTATGCCGAGTTCAGCCGGGCCCAGTTCAAGGATGTGGCGGCCCTCGCTCCCAAGCTGCCGCGGGCCAAGTTGCGCGCTTGGCTGGAGTCCGACGATCCGCAGATCCAGGTCCGTCTCGGTCTGTACGGCATGATGCTCGGACTGGGCGGGGACGACGGCGACGCCGAGTTCCTCGAACGGTTGATCATGAAATCGCCCGACCCCGACAAGCCCCGGTTCGGCATCGACGGCATGATGGCGGGCTACATTCTGCTCCGCGGAGAACCCGGATTGCAGAAACTGCTGACGGCCAAGTTTGAAGATCCGAAGGCTGACGATGACTTGCTGGCGCTCCGCAATTCGCTGATGTTTCTCTGGGACTACGGCCAGGATCGCGTCCCCCGCGACAGCGTGCGGGCCGCGATGCGCCGCTTCCTCGACCGTCCGAGAATCGCGGTCAACGTCATCGAAAATCTGAGCCGCTGGAAGGACTGGCAATCGCTCGATCCGCTGGTCGCCGCCTACGGGAAGCCCCCGTTTGACTCCAACTTTTCCAAACAGAAGGTCGTGGCGTTCTCGCTCGTCTGCGAAAAGGACGGCCTCAAGACCTCGCCCGATTCACTCCCCGCGACCGCCGTGAAAGCGCGCCAGTTTCTGAACGGGCTGGACCGGGAATTCGTCAGGAGTGTCGAACGAACAGTCCTGAACTCACGGCCAGCCAAAGATGAGCCGCAGTCAGGTTCGAAGGAGTAGCCGGAAAGCGCCGGAGCGTCTGCGGGGGAGTGCGTGCGATGGAGTCCCCTGCGAAGCGACGGTGTCATCTCCCGTCGCGTTGATCCTCTGGATTCGCCGGCCCCGTTGGCTGACCGCAATGAGAGAGACCAGAAAGCGGAGACCGCATCTGCCTGCTCCGCAAGTCAATGCACCACCGAGAACTCGTTGGAGTTCAACAGCGCCCAGAGCAGATCCTGGTATCCATCGACTTCGGCTTCCTGGCGATTGGTCCCGCGCGAAGCGATCTGCGTGACGTCCTGACGCACGAGCTTGCGCATGTTGGCCAATTCATTCGCTGTCGGTGGACGGGACAGGACCGCCAGGCAGAGTTCCCGGATCTTTTCCTTCTCGTCGCCTCGGCGTCGAACGACCTCGCCCAGGAACGTGCCGGGCGTCGTTTCCAACGCCTTCTCGACCAGCTTGCCGTTCATCAACGTCAGAGCCTGGACGAGGTTACCATCCAGCTCCATCGCCTCTTCGTTTTCATCCGTGTTGTAGTCCACGACAAACTGCGACAACCACCGTTGCCGTGAAGACTCGGCCTGTTCCCAGTCGACTCCACCGGCCTGGTGCGCCTTCGTCGCAATCACGAACGAGTCATAGACCTGTTCGGGTGACATCGACTTCACGTACATGCGGCTGAACAGCGGCAACTGTCCTTCGACGGGATCATCATCGCGGTTGTCCGCACCGAACCGGCTGGTGAGCTGGTATGCCTCCGATTGGCAAATCCAACGCACCAGTTGTTTGGTGTCATAACCACTGCGGATGAATTGCCGGGCCAGCAGATCCAACAACTCGGGATGGCTGGCGGGACTGTGCGGACCAATGTCATCCGACGATGGGGTGAAACCGCGGCCGAAGAAGTGCTCCCAAACACGATTGACATACGCCGCCGCCAGTTGGGGCTGATCTCCCTCAGTCATCAGACGGGCCAGCGTCGCTCGGCGGTTTGTCTCGGGACTGGGATCGATCGCTTCACCGTGGAATCGCGGAAACGCGACCCGCATCACTCCATTCTGCGTTTCATAGAAGATCGGACCGCCCGCGGTATTGGTCACCAGTTCCGTGTAGGAATACTGTGACTGACCGGTCTTGGAGTCCACCGCCTGACGCGGGACGCATGCGGTCTGACTGAAGAAGCTGTGCATCTCCCAGAAGGCGGATTGCTGCGACTTGTTGAACGGGTTGTTGTGACACTGGCTGCACTGCAATTGCTCGCCAAGGAACACGCGGGCGGTGACCGCCGTTGCCGGCAGT
>JANMLE010000462.1:0-2318 GCA_031372385.1 Planctomycetota bacterium
ATCGCGATCACCGATCTGTCGTTTGGCGCGCTGGCACCCGGCCAGTCGAAGACCGAACGGGTCATCGTTCGCGGGAAGAAGCCGTTCAAGATCGACGAGCTGTACCGCGAGAAGAAGGAGACCTCCAAGCTGCAGGACGACGCCTTCAAGGTCAAACTCGACAAGCTCAATTCGACGGTCCACAGCCTGCCGGTGACTTTCACGGCGCCCGATACTCCGGGCGCGTTTGAAGAGGAATTCTTCGTGAAGATCGGGGATCGTCCGCAGCCGATCCCGTTCAAGGCGCGGGGGCGGGTTCTGGAACAGACCGGCGCGGCCAAGAACTGAATTCGGCGGCAAAGGGCAAGCGAATGACCGACTCTGGCAAACTCACTTTGTTTAGCCCCGGTGTCGGAAAACGCGGGATGACCGAGCTGCACTTCGCCGCCTACTGCGGCGACCTCCCGGAACTCGTCCGCTCTCTGGCTGCTGGTGCGGATGTCCATGCAACCGACACATACCGGGGGTACACAGCCACCCACTGGCTCGCAGACATGGCTGCGACCGGCGGCCCTCGGGTTGAGATGCTGAGGGCCTTGGCTGGGCGCGGCGCGGATCTCAGCGCAAAGACGCCCGATGGAACTACGCCCCTCATGCTTGCTCGCGCGGCGGGCAGCGATGGGGGCGATAGACTCGCGGCAGAGTTGCTTGCACTCGGAGCTCAAAACGCCCAACCAGGCGCTGCAGCAGACGGCGGGGCATGATTCGTTTCTGGGAATTCAGGCTCTCCGGTGCCTCGCCACTGCTGAGCTTGGTCGTTGGCTCACTTCGTCCCGAACGCGGCCACGTCCCACAACTTGACCGTCTTGTCGTCGCTCCCCGACGCCAGTAGTTTTCCGTCCGGCGAAAACAGCACCACGCGGACGGCGGAGTCCTGCGACAGTTTCAGCAGTTCCGCACCGCAGGTGGCATCCCACAGCCGGACGGTGCGGTCGCTGGAACCGGTCGCGATCAACTTGCCGTTCGGGGAAAATGTCACGGAATCGATCTTGTTCCGGTGGCCCCGCAGCGTGAACAGGTAGTCGCCCGTGACGGCATCATAGACGCGGCTGGTTCCGTCGCTGCTGGCGGTCGCGATTCGCAGGCCGTCCCGCGAGAACGTCGCCTGCTGGACCAGCCCCCCGTGTCCCGTCAGTTCGCGCACCTCCTTGCCGGTTTCGATATTCCACAACCGCGCAGTTCGATCGGCGCTCGCGCTGAGCAGCAGCTTGCCGTCCGGTGAGAATTCGACCGTGAACGCATAGTCTTTGTGACCGATGAACGTCTTCACTTCCCGGTTCGTGGCGGCGTCCCACAGCTTGATGTCGTTGTCCAGCGACGCGGTGGCGAAGTACTTGCCGTTGGGCGAGTACGCGACGCCATGCACCTTCGATCGGTGGCCGCGCAGCTCCTTCAGCTTCTCACCATCGGCCGTGTTGTACAGCCGCAGGAAGTTGTCCGTGAAGTTACCGATGGCGAGTTGTTGACCGTTCTGCGAGAAGGCGACGGCGGGCAAACCAAACTTGAAGTCGGGCGCTTGCCACTTCTTCTCCTGCTTGAGGACATCCCACAACTGCAACGCGCCGGCGGTGCGGTAGCCGCCGGTGCCGACCGCCAGTTGACGGCCCGGCTTGTCAAAGGCCAGCGACAAGACCGGCTGCCCGACCTTGAGCGTGATCGCATTCAACGCGGTGACCGCTTCGGCCGGCTTCAATTCGGGGGCCTTGGTTTCGCCCGTCACTCCCGTCGTGACACTGATCTGTTGAGCCTTCCAGCGACGGAACGATTTGTCGATGCTGCCGGCGATGATTTCATGGGTGTCCGGCGCGAACGCCACTGAGGTGACGGCATCGGTCGGACCGCGCAGCGTGGAGCGTTCCCGGCCGTCGCTGGGATCAAACAGCTTGATCGTGCCGTCGAACGCGCCACCTGCCAGCGTGCGGCCCTGCGGTGAGAACGCCAGGCACCAGAACATCACACCATCCGCTCCCTTGGCGACGGCGCGCTCGGTCCAGTCTTCTGTCTTCCACAGCTTGATGGTCGCATCCTCGCTGGCGGTGGCGACCGTGCCGCCATCGGGTGAACAGGCAATGTCGCGGACGGCGGCGGTGTGTCCCTTGAGCGTCGCGACCGGCATCCGGGTCGCGATGTTCCAGACGATGGCCGTGCGATCGCTGCCGCCGGAAATCAGCAGCTTGCCGTCGCGCGTGAATGTCACGGCGCGAACTCCGGCGGTGTGGCCGTTCAACGTGGCGAGTTCCTTCGCCTCCGCGATGTTCCACAGCCTGACCGTCTTGTCG
>JANMLE010000483.1:0-1402 GCA_031372385.1 Planctomycetota bacterium
CAACATTGGGCCATGCGGCGGAAGTTGTCATGGGACAATCACCGCCGGGTCATACCTACAACGGCGACGGGCATGGGATGGCGCTGATCAACGGCCCCGTGGAATTCGGCGCGAGATTCCCGACTCCGATTCAGTGGACCACTGCGCCGACACGAACCTGCTGTCCCGGCGATGTGCTCTTCTGCGTTCGAGGAAGTACGACGGGAAGAATGAACGTGTCGAATGACACATATTGCATCGGGCGCGGCGTTGCCGCGATCCGAGGGATCAGTGAGTTATCGCACACGCCATACCTCGAACTCGTACTCCGGCAAGTTGCCGTCGAAATTCTCGAAGAGGCGCGAGGTAGTGGCTCCACATTTCCCAGCGTTACCGGACGACGGTTTGAACAGACGAAACTCCGCCTTCCACCGTTGTCTCAGCAACGTCGGATCGCGGAGATTCTTTCGACGTTGGACGAGGCGATTGAGCGGACGGAGGGGTTGATTGGGAAGTTGCAGCAGATCAAGGCGGGGCTGATGCACGACCTGTTCACCCGCGGCGTCACCCCCGCCGGCCACCTCCGCCTCCCACGCGACCAAGCCCCACACCTCTACAAACTCTCGCCCCTCGGCTGGATTCCCAACGAGTGGGAGGTCGTCCGAGGTGACAGCTTATTTGATCTTTACGGTGGTTCGATGCCTTCGGTTCTGCATGAGGACGGACGTGGTGACGCCCTCTACCTCAAGGTTGATGACTTCAATTCCTTCGATAACGTCGATGGACTGCGAAACGCAAGATGTCGTTATGACCGATCGGCGAGTCCGTCGCTGCGAACCTTCGAGAAGGGGGCGATTGTGTTTCCAAAACGCGGAGCTGCCATCTTCCTCAACCGAGTCGATCTGTTGGAATGTGCGGGAACAGTCGATCCGAACTTGATGGCGGCAGTCGCAAAGGATGCACGACACCGCGACTTCCTTCGGTTGAGCCTTCTGCATCGAGATTTGTCCAACATTTGCGACAACTCAGGGATTCCGCAGATCAACAACAAGCACCTCTATCCGTTGTTGTTTCGCCTGCCGGGAAATACTGAAATCGAAATGATCTGCTCGGCCATGCGGACGACTCAGAACCGGATTGCTGAGGAGGTTTCATCGTCCACGAAACTCCGCCAACAAAAGCACGGCCTAATGCACGACCTGCTGACGGGCCGTGTGCGAGTGCCGGTCGCCGCTGCGTCCGAGGGAGGCTCGGTATGAGTGCGAAAAAGTCACCGTCGAAATCATCCAGGAAGTCGGCGATGTCGCCAGCCCGTCCTGCTGATTCGCTCTTCGCCGAAGTGCGCGAACTGATTCTCGCGACGTGCCAAGAGACAACGATTGCGGAGACTGTCGCGATTCCTGAAGAATTGCCCAATTGGCCG
>JANMLE010000535.1:0-1957 GCA_031372385.1 Planctomycetota bacterium
CATGTACGTCGGTCCCTTTGGAGAATGGACGCGGGTTCTGTTCCTGATCGGTGCCGGCGCGGTCTTGTTCAAGACGCTGTATCTGGCCTGCGCCGCCAACAGCCGCCTGACGACCGACTTCCTAGTGCTGGCGGGGATGGCGCCCACCCGGTCCGCCGAACACCGGGCACAACTTGTCCGCCGGTTCTGCCTGTTCTTTCCGATGCTGGCGCTGACGTTCTTCCTGATCGGCAAGGATCCGAAGTTGATGGTGACGATTGGCGGCGTGGGACAGGCGGCCACACTGCCGATGATCGCCGGAGCGACGCTGTACTTCCGCTATCGCAAAGTCCATCCGGCTCTCAAGCCGTGGCGCATCACCGATGCGCTGCTGTGGATTGCCGTCGTCTCCATCTGTGTGGTGGCGGCCTATGCCGTTCCCACGCAAATCATGGCCATGCTTCCCGCCAGCAAATGAGATGTCTCCCTGTCGTGGGACCATGCAAATCCGCGTTGATCCCTGGGTCGCCACGCTCGCCAAGAGCGTGGGTGTTCCGTGGAATTCCCACGCTCTTGGCGAGCGTGGCTACAGAATGCCAGTGGCAGGTTCACTTCGAGCGTGACTCTTGTGACGAGGGCTACAGTATATGAACAGGCACCTCACCCGCCGACAGTTCCTGCAAACCACCGGTTCGGCATCGCTGACCATCGGGCTTGCTCACAAGACGCTGACGGCCGCCGAAGACGCCGCGCGTCCCCGGCGCGTCGATGCGCATCTGCACTGCTTCGCGGGAACCAAGGATGAGCGGTTTCCGTACCACACGCGCGCCGTCTACCGCCCCGAGGAACCCGCGACTCCCGAGCATCTGCTGAATTGCATGGCCGAGGCGCAGGTCGACTACGGCATCATCGTCCATCCCGAGCCGTACCAGGACGACCACCGCTACTTGGAACATTGCCTGCGTGTCGGCAACGGCAAGCTGAAGGGAACGCTGCTGCTGTTCGCCGACCGCGACGGTTCGCTTGATCAGCTTCCCGATTTGTGCCGCCGGCTGGATGTCGTCGCCGTGCGCGTGCATGCGTACGCCGCCGACCGACTGCCGCCGTTCGGCAAGCCCGAACTGCGGCGACTTTGGCAACTCGCCACAGATCACGGTCTCGTGGTGCAACTCCATTTCGAACCAAAGTACGCCGCCGGGTTTGAGCCGCTCATTCGCGAGTTCTCGAAGACCAAGGTCGTCATGGATCATCTCGGCCGACCGTTTCAGGCGACCGTCGAAGAGCACGCGGCGGTCGTCCGTTGGGCGAAGTTCGAGAACACGGTGATGAAGCTCTCATCGATCCCACTGCCTGCGGAAGCGCCCGATCGAAACATCGGTGCCGTGATCCGCCAGCTCACCGACGCCTGGGGCGCCGAGCGGATGATCTACGGCGGCGGATTCGCGGCCAACGCGACCGGCAAGTCGTACCGCGACGAGTTCGAACGCGCCCATTCGTTCGTCGCGCATCTCACACCGGCTGACCAGGCCAAGATTTTCGGCGGCACGGCGATGCGGCTGTACCGATTCAAGGCGTGACATTTCACGTAGGGCGGATTTCCAATCCGCCCGAAGCGGGGACCGCCATGCACAGAAGGCATTTCAGCACGAGTCCCATCCCTGCGATGCTGCCTTCGATGGTTGCGATGTTCGTCATTGCGGGCGTTGCCCTCGCGGATGATCCGCCTCCGAAGACGGTCGAGTGGCGCGAAGTGGCTTCCGGCGTTTATCGAACGCGATCCAGTCCCTTCGCTCATGCACTGGTGGATGGCGAGCGATGTCTGCTGATTGGCGCACCGCATCAGGTCACACCGGCCTCGCTGCCGGCTTCGGCGCGGACGTGTGATCTCGTGCTCCTCACGCATCATCACCGCGATACGAGTGCGAACGCTGCGGCGTTTGTCACGGCGCGGGTTCCCGTGCGCGCGCCCAAGTTGTCC
>JANMLE010000544.1:0-1202 GCA_031372385.1 Planctomycetota bacterium
CGGAACAGGAACTCTTCGTAGATCCCCGCCCCCAGGAACGTCACCGATCGAATCAGCAGACTGTTGGTCCAACCGGAACCGTCCACCTGCAACAGGTTCGCCGGTTGCTGCCGAAAGCAGGCATCGACCCCCTGCCCCAACAGGATCAGCGCGAAGGCGAACAGCAGGCTCTCGGCCACCATCCCCCCCAGCGTGTCCCAGGACATCCGCCACGGTTGGCGACTGGCCCATTGCCAGAACACCAGCGCCCCGATCAGCGACATCGGCAGCAGCCACAACAGGTCGATCCCCAACCGCAACAGGAACAACCGCATCCAGGCGTCGGCTCCGTTGCGGAGCGCATCGGAATGCGATCCACCGAGCAGGAGGATGCCGAGTTCGTAGACGGCCAGCAGGGGGAGCAGGAACACGAGGTTGCAGAAGGGCCGCCGGGTCTCGAACCAGTAATGCGGCTCGGACGATTCGGGAGGCACAAAGGGATCGACGAACAAGTGACGAAACGTCATCCGGGCAGACCTTCGATGTCGTGCTTCGCGCGGGGCAGCAACGCAACTCGATCGTGATCGGCCATCGGGAAGGGCGAATCCAAGATCCTTGCCGGCAACCGCAGAGTCGGCCACCGTACCGTCGACCACCGTCCGCCGGTTCGTTGCCAGCCAAGCCCAACGGTTGGTCCCCGACACACCGACTGGCATCAATCCGCGGCTCGCGACGATAAGATTTGACGGTGAGGTCAACCCTGACGGCCTCGCCGAACCGGTATCCCATGGCGATTGTCGGAATCAATACAGCCGGTCCGATTGTGAGGTCGATGGCAATGAGGCATCGTGTCGGAAGACGATTTCGTGGAAGGTGGGGATCATGGCGACGGACATTCGACTGAAGGACTTGCTGCCCGAATTGACGGACCGGATCGTTGACACCTATCACGACATTGCCACGACCAATCATCTGGGACACTGCCCGCTCCCCAGCGTCGACGCCGTGGTCGAGATCGCCGAGTCCCTCAAGGAGATTCTCTATCCCGGCTACCGGAAGCGGCAGAATCTGCACTTCGGCAACGTGACGTACCACGTCGGCGACCTGATCGACGCGCTGCACGACCGGCTGACGCAGCAGATCGCCCGGGCGCTGCGCCACGATTTCCGCCGCAAGAACCAACTCGCCTGCGGTGAAGTCCAGCCGGACTTCGAATCGGCCGG
>JANMLE010000047.1:0-7159 GCA_031372385.1 Planctomycetota bacterium
CCACGTTCAGGCCGGTGACCTGCGACATCCGCACGTCGCCCCCAAAGCCCAACCGCAGGGACTCATGGCCGACGAACCAACGCCGCTGCTGCTCATTCATCCGGCTCAGCAACACATTGATCCGCCGATGCTCCGCGACCAAGCCGGCGTCTTCACCACCCTGGCAACACGCACACCCACACTCCCGAACCACGACCGCATCCATGCGCCCGACCCTCCCTTCTGGTCGGACGCTTGATACACCAAAACAGCACTCTCGGAAATAGTTCCTGCACAGCCCCTTGGTATGCCTTCCACTTGACCAGCGGTTTTTTTGCGCCCGGCATTTGCGGAATGATCGACCAACCCAATTGAAAGTAGTGCAAAGCGAATTCGAGCATCTGAGACACAGTGGCTCCCCCATGTAGTAGTGAACGGCGACCTTCGTACGTCAGTGAAAAAAACAACCCCCGTGAGCGATGGCCGGGCAGGCGGGTGCTCACGGGGGCGTTCGCCGCGATCTCTCACGGCTGACGTCGGGTTCGGCTGCCCGGCCAAATGCAACGAGTCGTCGCACTATGGGTAGAGGGCGCAACGTTGCTTCGCCGCGGCGAAGACCGACTTAGCTGTCGGGATTATCAGGTTGTCCACCGCACGGGATGGGGTGGACTGTAGCAGAGAATTTCGATTTTGAAGTAGTCAACGAGATGACTGCCCAGCGAAGGGGATAGCTCAGCAATTTTCGAGATGGCGCCATTGATGGCGGCACGAACCTTGTCCATCGCCTTCTTTCGATTACCGGTTCCAATCCGCCTAATTTTTCCCTTGTAGGAATCGGCTTGCCGGCGACTTTCGATTCCTCTCTTCTCTTTTTCCAGACGGTCAAGCATGGCCAAGTCGTGGTTGCTGCGTGCCTCTTCGATTTCCGATTCAATTTCGTGAAGACGGTTGCCATGGGCCCGGCTTGCTTCGTCGTCCGACGCTTCGGGATGAGCCGCGTCAGAGTTGTCATCATTATACCTCACGCGGTGAGGAATGAGACCGGGCTGAAGTGTTGGAAGTTGTGTGTCATGAGGGTGGCGAGTTGGGGGCGGTGTTTGGTTGGGATGTTGTCGAGGCAGCCGTCGATGGCGCGGCGGAATTCGGTGAAGTTTTCGTAGTGACGGCCGTAGAGCACGTCGCGTTTGACAAACTTCCACAGGCGTTCGATCAGATTCAGGTTGGGGGAATACGATGGCAGGAACTCCAGGTTGATGTGGAGTGTTGCCGCCAGGCTCGTGACCAGCGCGCAGCGCTGATAGCGGGCGTTGTCGAGGACCAGCGTGATTGGTCCCGTCAGTCCCAGCGAGGCGATTTGACGCAGCAGGTCGCACATCGTGTCCGACGAGACCGTTCCCGCCGTGGTGACGCGCACCAGTTCGTTCGTCACGGCATTCCAAGCTCCCAACACGCTGTACCGCTGACGGCCCGACGCACCACGAATGAACAACCGGCACGCGCACCACAGGCAGCACAAGAACGCTCCCTGCACGAAGTGGGCGGCATCGACGAAGAAGACGTGGCCATTGCCACGGCGCGCCGCTTCGAGCAGCGGCTCCAGTGTTTCCTCGAGAAATTTCGCTTGAGTGGCCACATGCTCCTCAACAGTCTTCTTCGGAGGCAGCGGGATCGCCGCCGTGCAGCGCCACTTCAGCCCCAGGCTTTTTTTAAGAAGTGTCGCACCTGAGTCAGGCCCCGTTTGACTCCCGTGGCCTCCTCAATGCGACGGCACGCTTCGGCGATGGTGTGCGGCGGACTCGCCCGGAACTCCTCTTCCAGAGAGGTCTGATGAGCGGCCAGTTCGCTCGTCGGCCCCTGCCAGTCGAATTGCTTCAGCCCCTCGATGCCCCGTTCGCGCCAGATCGCGACATAGCGATCGACGGTCGCATCGGAAACATCCGCCAGCCGCGCGGCGGACGAATACGACTCGCCGCAACTGACCAGCCACAACACTTCCATGCGGAGCTGAACTCGCGGATGCGGATGCTCGAACCGCTCCCGCCGCAACTGCCGCCGATCCTCGTCAGAAAACACCGGTCGAGTCATCCTTGACTCCTCACTCATCCTGTCCACTCGCCCTCAGACACCAAATGCAATCATCCCCCAAAAACAACAACCCGCCAAGACCTCATTCCTCACCGCGCGAAGTATATCTCATCGCGGTCAACCACCAGCAGCATGCGAGAGGGTATTTCTATTCCTAATAATCTGTCTTTTCCGTCCCAAGGCATGCTAAAGAAATACTTCGTCAGGAATTACGCCGGACAGGTGCTGGGACGGATGGGACGGAGTTAGGGCATTTGGGACAGATTTGAGATCTCTCTCCGCATGCAAAACAAGCCCCCCGTGATGGAGAACTGTGAGAACACGGCAACCATGCGACTGCTGCCCGAAACAAGACGGAGGCTGACTCTGCTGCCATTGGCGTTTCAAATTGGTCGCAGTGCCCCCTCACTGGCTTTGCCGACGACCGGTGAGCCGCTGTTGCGTGGTGCGAACGGCCGCCATGTGAATCGGAACAAGCATCCACGCTGAATTGAACTGCAGCCAACCTACTCGTTGTGTTTCTCGCTTCTTGTCGCCTTCCAGTCGATGTCATTCGACGCAGTCTGTCCGCTGTGGCTCTTGATGAGATGGGCAGTCCACATGGCCTCGCGACGGACTCAACAATGGTCAGGTCGAATGGGTTGGCACGCGGTGCTCGCACTGGAACGCATGGATGCTGCCGCAAGCGCGCAGACGGTTTCCGCCGTCGTACGGAGATCCCTGACTGAACCTCGATACGCGACTTGACGCGCCGGCATCGAACTCCCCATCATCGTGGTGTTGCCGCCAACAACGCAATCTGGAGCGGACGATACGAAGAAGGTGTGCCGTCGACTGAGCAAGGTGATTGCCCTCCACCGAACGGAGCGTCACGATACAAGACATAAGCCGATGGAAGTCGGTAATGAAGAAGGATCAAGGATGGAAACCATTGTCGATCTGCGCCGGGATCCCTCGAATCCAATGTCTCACGAGTCTGCGGAAGGGGAATCCCCTTCAGCCGACCGCTGTCCTGGTTTCGCCTCCGCCGACGGGGAACTGCCGGGTTCAGTCCCATCGGCTCTCACCATTCGGCAGCTTGCCACAAATCCTGCCTTCGAGCTGATCCGCTGGGAGTTGGAAGGCCGGATCGTCGCCAACCAGCCCGCCGAAGACATCGCGCAGCGGATGTGTCTGCCGAAATCTGTCGTCGAGCAATATGAGGCCGACCACTTCCATGTTCGTCCATCGTTGGCCCATGCCTCAGTGGTCCTGTTCGAGGTGATTGGTGTGTCGATGAACGACACCTGGGCGCCAGCCGAGGTTGGCAAGTTTTGGAAATGGCTGGGCTTCACATACGGAGTCTCAACCCTCGATCAGGTAATTCCCCCCTTCCGCGATCTCGACGACAAACTCCGATCGCGCGGACTCCGGGCGTATCTCGCCCCCGAGTGCAATGTCTGTGAGCAGTTTCGGGTTCTGGTGGCAGCCAAACTTGTGCCGGCCGCGGCGACGCTTTCCGAGGCCGGCGTGTCGCTCGTGGCCCGGCTGCGGTCGCAGGTGCAACGGCAAGTGCGACCGTCCCTGGTGGTCAGCACCGATCTGGCGGCTTTGTCCGTCATGGAATGCCCGGTACATGAATCTCGCCGGGATTCCCCGCTCCGTTCGAAGGAGGCCGCCTGATGACCACCCCCCGCTCACCGACGAACAGCAGGCGAAGTTCCTGCGAGAATCATCGACCGGCGTCTACCTGGCCTCGTCTGTGGGGGCCTGTCTTGGCGAAGTCGTCACGCCGACCGGCTTCAGACGGTACCTGGAGGAACTGCGACAGGCGGTCGGAGCGTCCTCTCACCCATTGGCCCAAATGCTGTGGGAACAGTTCGCGATGGCGCACCACAATCTCGGCCGACTGTACTCCCAGGCCAGCGGAAGCAAAACGATCGTGGAAGTGCAGACCTATTCCGCCATACTGATCAAGCTGCATGCCGAACTGCGACTACTGGGTGAAACCCTGCTTCGGTTGTCAAAGGCCGACACTAACAAAGCCGACGACGACGCTTCAAACCGCGACGAGAAAGCGGATTGCCGAGCCCGTCCCAAGGATTCCGGAAAGCAAATCACCGAACTGACAAATAACGAAGCCGGAGGATCTGATGAGCCAAACGTCGTCCCCTTCACCCAATCCGCGCCGCGTCGCCGCCGGCCGCAGAAATCAACGGCTGCGACGGGGGCTTTCGGATGAGGGGCGGGAACGGTTGCGGGTGTCGGCCGTGGCACACCGGCCGTGGGCCCACTCCACCGGTCCCCGCACCGCGGCGGGCAAGGCGCAGGCGGCCATCAAGGGCAAGACACGGCAGACAGGGAGCCGGTCGGTTCGTGAGCTGCGCCGTGATCTCGAACCGCTAAGAGTGCTGCTGCGGACCATCCGGGAACAGCGCCGCTTCCTAACGATGCCGACGCCGATGGACTTGACGGGACTCGTCTGAGCGGTTTCATTGGCTCCTATGTGTTGATGCCAACAAAAGATGCCTTCTGGTTTTCAGTGGAACTCGATCACCGCGATCCGGCCACGGAATCGTACTGCCCGGTTTCATTGGAAATGCGAATGGCCTCCACGGCCCGTTCCAGGACAACAAGGTCGTCGGCAAGTCGGGAACGGTTGGAATTCTTGGCAAGCAGCACTTGCAGCACCGCCACCCGCTTCTTGACGACCTCCAAGTCCACAAGCAACTGCTGCAGCCCTTCGCTGACGCTGCCGGGTTTTCGGATCGTTCTCCCCGTACCAGGCCGCCGGTTGCCCGTCTTGGCGGCACGTTGCAGGCGCCGTCTCAGGTTATCGGCAGACCAACCCTTGTCAGCAGCCTGCTCCGCTCTCTTCAACAGTTGTTTCTCGGTGGGGACCGAAGCCAACGCAACCAGATGGGACCAACTCAACGGCAGATCGGTCTGTGTGAACCGGAGTTTCATTAGATCGAGCCAAACCTCTTCCGAGACTTTTGTGGCCAACTGCCGCATCTTCTGACGGTTGGAGTAACCGACACCACCCGGGTACTTCGCGGCGTCCTGCTCCAACTTTGCGAGGCCAGGAGCTGTGTCCCCGATCAACTGCTGTCCGAGGCGATAGTTTGCGGTCAGTCGGTCCACGGCCGCCTGAATGGCCGCCGGTGGCTGGCTGGAGGTTGCTGTCGTGGGATTGGTTTTCCTGGCCATCTCAGTGTTATCCGTTGAGTGAGCCGATCAGTGCATTCGAACTGCGTCAGTATGAACTCGACTGTCGGCGGATTCCGCCCAACGCCTCAAGAAAAAAGCCGCTGGTCAGCCCCCGCGGGCGACCCGGCATGATGTGTCGACGGGGATGCGGTCGCCAGTATGGGTGAACAGAATCGGGGCAACTTTCTTGATCTGGCCACCTTCAATTCCTCTGTCGCGATAGCGGAGTGGCGTCCCCGAAGTGGCTGGTCACCGATGATTCCGGTCCTTCAGTTCTGAAGGTTCCAGACTGAACAGGATCGACGGTCTGATCCGGTTCGAAGTGAACCACGTGAGGAAATCCATTCCCGCCGACTGGAACGGCGAGCCACAGAGAGTCCACGTCATCGCTGCCCTGCTAAAAGTCGCCGGACGTCGGCCCCGGAGCGGTTGGTATTCGAGCCCCCTCCGCAGTGGGCACAGGACCGTTCTGCGAAAACATGCCCGGCACCCAAAAAAGGTGCGAACATTTTCCCGCCATCGCGCATCTCTACGGTAAGGGCGATGTTGTTCATCGTCGCCGACCAGTTTCAGGAAGAACCCAGTTCACAGGTCTTGCGGATCATGATGCTTTCACGGCGGATGCCCGAATGCGATCAGAGCGGTACGAGGTGGTTCGCCAAATTGGCGAACCTCTTCGCAGCGCAACCCGTACGTTCCCAGTTCCGGCAACAGATTGCCGGTAATTCGGGGAGTACAGGTTTGCCAAGCGAAGAATCTCCGTATCCCCCGCGCACGTGACATCGGCCCTAAGCCTCCGCGAGCTTTCAATAAGCCCGGTGTCACAAACAGGACACCGGGCTTTCTCGTTTTCCGCACCTGGCGGAAATGCGAATTCAGAATGGGCTGGTAGCTGAGACGGTTTAGCGCCTGGCTGAAGACCAGGAGAGAAGGATTCGAGCGCCTTCCAGCCCACCTCAAAAACCGTTCCGGACGGCCCCGGAGAACAGAGATGGTACGTCCACAGACAAGGCCCGTTCGACTTCTGGTGAGGTTGCCAGTCTTTCAAGCTGGCCAGGTTGGGTTCGAATCCCACACGGGTCAATTGGTTCATCGGGATGAGGGGCACCGGTCGCCCGCGTGTCTTGGGCACACGAGACAGTCAGTTCGATTCTGACCATCCCGACTGCGCTTGGTGGTGTAACGGAAGCACATCGTTCTGATACGGCGGGAGCGACGGTTCAACTCCGTCCCGAGCGACTCAACAAGGTAATCGTCATGGAACAAGAACAGCCAAACAAACACGGCCACGTCCTCATCCGGGGTCGTGGTGTAACGGCAGCACAGCGAGCTTTTACCTCGCCCGGCGGGGGTTCGAATCCCTCCGGCCCCATTGCGATCAACACGGGATCAAGGTGTTAGCGGCAGCACACTCGGTTCTTACCCGAGCAGGTGACGGTTCAAGTCCGTCTGGTCCCACTGGAAATGCGCACTGGTCGTCCAGAGGCGAAGACTCCGCACTCGTAACGCGGCAACGTGGGTTCGAGTCCCACCCGGTGCTCTGAAGATTTGCTCTTTGACAATTCGGCCAGGACGAAGGCACCTATGACGTAGCGGCAGCGTACCGTCTCGCCAGGGCGGAGGTGCGGGTTCGACTCCCGCTGGGTGCAGTGTGTCGTTTGCGGTAGATCGCGAACGATCATCAGCGTGTGGGAAAGTCTGGAAATCCGCGTGCCTCGGGCGCACGAGATCGTCGGTTCAAATCCGGCCACGCTGACTGCGACACATTGCGGTGGAGTCCGTGCTGGTACGGGCAGGCGGCTGTTAACCGTCGTGACACAGGTTCGATTCCTGTCTCCGCAGCTTGAATCAATGGAAGTCATCCGGCCGGATGAGGAGCCTGCCTCGAAAGCAGGTGCGGGCGAGA
>JANMLE010000580.1:0-1787 GCA_031372385.1 Planctomycetota bacterium
GAATGGCCTGCTTGAGCGGTTCTTTTGCCGCCACGGAACTCGACGACGCGGGACACGACAACACAGCGGCGACGACGAGGATCGCCGACAACGCGAATCGCGGCATCAACAGAGTGCGGCGCACGTACGCGGAGCGTTGACGGTCAGCGGGCATGGGTGACTCCAGATTCAAGTGGCCTGAAGGAAAGCTGCGGCACGGGAGGGACCTGGTTGACGATGTCGACAAGCGTCGTGGGGCGCGTCTTCAACGTGCCCGAACCGTTATACCTGACGCAGGGGAACGTGACACATTTGAATCGTTTAACCCTGAGCCAACGGCGAAGGGGAGCGGGCCGACGTGCCCGTCTCCGCTGGCACTGTCGGCACGCACATCGGGGGGCGCTGGCACCCGACACCTTCGCCGTTGGCTCAGGGTTAAACGATTCAGTCTGAGCCGGGTGGAGTGGATGAACGGGGACGCGGCAGAGCGCGACTACTCGCGGCGCTTGTGTCGCTGTCGCTGCGTGATGATCCGTTCCAGCGCCGGCTTCGGCGTGCCGTCGGCCCGCATCACTCCGGCGAACGGGAACTGATGCGGATCGCCATCGGAGAAGTGCGACAAAAACACCCCTGCGACGATCGGCTTGGCCAGCAGCAGTTCCATCACGCGGTCCACGCATTCGGCCTGGTTGTCCTCGGCACACTCGGCGGGCCACAGCCGTGAATCGACTTCCCAATCCGGATAAGACAGCGGGTCGTCATCGCCACTCGACGGACAGGCCAGTGTGACGTGAATCGGCAGGTTCAAGACGCTCCACGAATCGATCAGGCGCGAGATGTCCATCAGATCGCGCCGCGCACTGCCGCGCGGCAGATAGCCCATCGCCAGTTCGAGGTTCACTCCGGCCAGCCCCACTCCCGACCGGTGCAGGGCGTCGACAAACTGCAGCGGCGACAAGCGGTGTTGGCCGCGGGCCTGGTAGTCACCCCACGGCTGGTCGACGCGGATGATCAACTGCGCTTCCTCGTCGATCTGCTTGGCAACCCCCAGCACGCTGGCGGTCAGCATCAAGCGGTTTTCTTCGTTCAGGGTCAGCGCGCCGCCGGAATTGGCCCGCGCGACGACTTCCCAGATCCGAATCCGTCCCACGTAGCGCGAGAGCGCGGTTTCCGCGAAGTCGCAGATGAAGCTGCGCAGATTGAAGACATCGTGTTCCCAGCGGGCCAGCCAGGACGGCAGTCCGTCGGGGCCGAGGTCGATCAGCGGCCCGGCGCGCACCAGCAGTTTCTGTTGTTCGCCCTTCTGTTGCTCGCACCATTCCAGTTGCCGGTCGATCGGCTCCCAGTTGTACTCCCCTTCGACGGCTTCGATGGTGCGCCAGGGAACGGCCACGGTCGCCGCGTTGAAGGCGGCGTTGAACAACTCGTTCGCTTCGGGACGGGGACTCGAACTTTGCAGTTCGCAGCCCACACTGGCCGGCAGGCTGCCATACCGCTGCAACCGACCCGCCAGCGCCTGATTGGCGTAGGCCAGCGTCAGGATCTCGGCGGCGCGGAAGGCATGCTGCAGGGCCTCCGTCGCCAATCGCGTGGCGGCTTCGGGATCGTTCTGTGACGTCGCAGCGCTGGCGAACGCCCGGTGAGCGGCCTTGGATGGTGCGGCAAATGCCGGGGGAATCTGCATCCCCGCCAGTTCCCAGTTCGAGGCCTGATTTCGAACCTGAACGATCTTGCCGCGCGCCAGTTCCACGACCAGCAGGTACGGTTGTGCTCGTTCGGGAAGCGAAGCGGTGATGACGATCGGCCGG
>JANMLE010000621.1:0-4715 GCA_031372385.1 Planctomycetota bacterium
AATGCGCTTCGGATCGCCACCATGTTCGGCGATGTGCTTGTGGACCCAGCCCAGCGACTTCGCCACATCGCGAAAGATCGTCTCCATCTCGACGCTTGGCAGCAGTCGGTAGTTGGTGGCGACAAACACGAACCCCTTGTCCACGAAGACCTGCGGCTTGAGTTGCACCTCGGTCTTGTCGCCCCCCTGCCAGCCGCCGCCGTGAATCCAGAAGACCACGGGCAGGTTCTTCGCCCCGGCGGGCGCATAGACATCGAGCACCTGCCGCTCGTGTGCCGGATCGGCGTAGGGGATGTCGCGTTTGACATCCTGAGCCTGCGCCACGGACACGAGGAGGAGTGCGGCGAGGAGATGCGCGGGGTGTTTCATGGGACAAGTCCTGGTTTGGGAAGTTGCACTTCGAGTGATGTTGCGCTCAACAGCGGCGCGGCGGTTGCGGCGGATGCCGAACGCTGCCGTCGTTCCGTCTGCTGCGACACGGTCTGGGCGGGGGATACGATGCCGACCGTCGCGTGAGAAATCAAAGGTGGAGGGAATCGTTCTCGCCTCGGTATCGACCCAAAGCCTTGATCCTGCCCGGCGATTGTTAGCGTCTCAAAGCCGTGTCGCCGCAAGCGGAAATCGACGAGAAGGAAGCTAATGCCGAATACGGGAAGCAAATGGACGAAGCCGCACCCGCGCGAGGGACGAAGTAATTTGGTAGAAAACGGTCCGGTTCAATGTTGCTGCAAGCGGTACTTGCACAGCAACGTGTCCATGCACCTTTACTCGCCTGAAGCGTTTTCTCTCCCATTTCTCCACACGCCCAATGAAACCACCCCACGTCGAAACCATCAATGAAGTCGATTTCTGCGGGAAGATGGCCACGGCCGCCACCGCATTTTTTGCGACCATTCGCGACCGATGTCCGTTCGTCGAAGCCAGGATTGAGGGAATGGGCAGCACGCGAAGTAAGAACGCGCGCAAGGATCTGCGTTTTTGTGGCCCAAAAAGCCGCATTCTGTTGACTGGCGAGGTCAAACTACCGGGAAATACCAGCGCATTCGACTCCAAGGTTGTCAAAGACGCTCATGACAAAGCCGAACAGGCGGTCGTCCAATACTTCTTTACGTGGGACGTCAATACGTTCGTGCTTTGGGAGCGCAAACTTTGGGACAAGCCGTTACTGGAACGGCGGATCAAGGTCTGGTCCTTGCGGCTTGATCTTGGCTTGGCGCAAGAGGTCGCCCGACCCGAAACGCTTGACCATATCGAGAAGCGGTTTCTCCCAGACCTCCTCCGCGATCTGTGCGACATCGTGTCGGGCCACCGGCGCGACTGGGCTTTGCCTCCCGACGAGGTGTTCTTGCGATCCTTGGAGAGTCACCTCGATTGGCCGGTCACGCTGTTGCGGCAGTATCTCCACAAGACGTCGGACGGCGACAAGAATTTCGACATGCGGTTGCAGGAGTGGATGGCCAGCCACGAACTTCAGGTGCGGCGCACCCAGCCGGATGAATGGCGCAAGTCGCTCGATAGTGCTGCTCGGTCACTCGTCTACATCTGGACGAACCGGTTTATTTTCTACAAGGCATTACGTGCGCGTTTTCCCGAGCTGCCCAAGCTCGAACTCGGTCCCAGCGTCAAGACTCCGGTGCAAGCTCTGCGGCGACTTGACGACCTGTTCAAGAGGGCCGCCGAGCGCAGCGGGGACTATGAATCACTCCTGTTCCCCGAGGCACACGACTGGGCCAACGAACTGGTATTCACGCCAGACGGCTCCGTCGATGCCTGGCGGGCCTTTCTGCGCGGCATCGAAAGCATCGACTTCCGCGAGGTATCGACCGACATTGTCGGCCTCATCTTCCAGAAGCTGGTCAGCCCCGAGACGCGGCACCGGTACGGCCAGCACTTTACCGGACCGGACCCCGTGGACCTGATCAATTCCTTTTGCATCCGCTCGGCGAATGCGACGGTCCTCGACCCGGCTTGCGGGTCGGGTTCGTTTCTGATGCGAGCGTACTATCGCAAACGGGCGATGAATGCCAAACGCTCGCACGCTGCCATGTTGGGTGACCTGTTCGGCTGCGACATCGCGCTTTACCCCGCACACCTCGCGACGCTCAACCTCGCCGCCCGCGAGATCAACGACGAAGCCAACTACCCGCGCATCGACCGTAGGGATTTCTTGCTCTTGAAAGCAAAGACGGCTTTTTGCCACATCCCCGAGCACGCCACGGGCGCGAAGTTCGCTGTGATGCTTCCTTCCCTTGATGCGGTCGTTGGTAACCCGCCGTACGTGCGGCAAGAAAAGATCAACAAGTTTGACAAGCCCAAGTACGCACAGGCTGTCGCCGACGCATTCAAAGGAACGGTGCTATCCGGACGTGCGGATCTGCACTGTTATTTCTGGCCACATGCCTCTCGGTTCTTGAAGGAAGGCGCGTATTTTGGATTCCTGACTAGCGGTCAGTGGCTGGACGTGGAGTATGGGTTTGAGTTGCAGCGATGGATGCTCAACAATTTCAAGATCATCGCCATCATGGAGAGTTCCAACGAACGTTGGTTCCCTGATGCCCGCGTGAAAACCTGTATCACGATTCTTGAGCGTTGCAGTGATGAGAGCGCACGCCGCGAGAACCCAGTGCGCTTTGTGCGGTTCGAGAAGCCACTCGCAGAGATTATCGGCCAGCCAGCCAGCGGCGGAGTGGGCGAAGTAGCGGAGCAACAGGAACACATCAGGCAGGAAGCTGTGGACCGTTTGCGGGACGCAATTGAACGTACGACGCGGAACGTTCATGACGACCGTTGGCGGATTCTGATGAAACGTCAGGGTGACTTGTGGGATGAAGGTGTGAAGGCAGGCGCTGTGCTTAAAGATGCGCCGGTCGATGAACTGGACAACGACGATGAAGGCGAAATCAAGAAAGTTCCCAACGGCGGACACCTGATCAAGGTCGATGGCGAATATGCAGCGGGAAAATGGGGCCGATACTTGCGGGCACCGGACTTGTACTTTGAAATCATGGAACGGTTCAAACGTCGCTTCGTACCATTGGGCCAGTTAGTTGATATTCGATTCGGCGTCAAAACAGGTTGCGATGCCTTCTTCATGCCAAAGGATATGACAGATCAACTGCTTGCCACTCACAAAGATGACAAGGAATTTCGCAAGCTGGTTGGAATCGCCCGCAGCCAGGTCGTCGCGGGAACGGTACGGATTGTCGAGGATGGCGCAGGAACCTACCACGCGATCGAGCCTGAGTTCATTCGCCCCGAACTTCACAGTTTGATGAAGGTTGACCGGCCGGTGGTGCGCGAGAGAGACCTTGACCGCGTCGTCGTCTTGGTCAAATCCCCGGTATCCGCCATCAAGGGGACGCACGCGTACAAGTACATCAAACATGGTGAAACAGCGACGTACGCCAGCACGAAGAGCAAGGCGGTCCCCGTGCCGCAACGATCGACATGTGCAGCCCGCGAGCCATGGTACGACCTCACAAAGCTAGTTGATCCCGGATTCGCATTCTGGCCCAAATCGCAGCAGTACCGCCATATCATCCCCGGTAACCCGCACAAAATCGTGTGCAATTGCAATCTTTACGACTTGGGTGCGAGAGACCTGAACAAGCAGGAGCAGTAAGCACTGGTTGCTGTCGCCAACAGCACTATGCTTGGTCTCTTCAAGACGTCCTACGGCAGGTACGCGGGGACCGAGGGAAATCTCAAGACCGAGGTCATCGACGTAAATCTCATTGACGTGCCCGATCCGCGAAACGCATCTGGGAGCATCGTCAAACGGTTGATGAATGCGTTCAAATCCATGTGCAAGCGCGAAATTGGTGGTTTGGTAGAAAACGCATTCAAGGATTGCCGTACCCACGAACGAGCGAAGGAACTGGCTAAGCGGCCAATCACGCTTCCCGATGAACTGAAGCAACCCGATCGCCGCGATCTTGACGACGCCGTATTTGAACTCCTCGGTATGACTGATCCCAAAGAGCGTTCACATTTGATTGATCGTCTCTATGAAGAAACGACGCGACACTTCCGCGATGTGCGAGTCACCGAAATCCAGAAGATGGAAGATCGACGCTCTGGTGGAAGCACCAAGTTTGCCATCGCCGACCACGCCGCCGATGCTTGGGATGCCCTCGATCTCACGGATCTCATCCCACTTGCCGAGTGGGTGGCCGCCCACGCAACTGGAGACTGCGAAGTCGTCAACATTCCCACGGAACGCCCCGTCTATCTCGCCCGTGGTGCGATGTTCGACAACGAGGCCGTCTACTTCGGTAAGTCACGGCGTGCTTACATGGTTTGCCAGTCTTGTGGCGAGGCCGAGTTGATCGCCCGCATGGCGAACCTGGGCGTGAGCGGAGAAGTCCGTGTTCCCCAGACGGACCGAGCAGCGATGAAAATGGTAGACATGTTGAACGTCCGTCATGAGAAGGCGGCAAAGCGATTGCGAGAGCTGGCTGCCAGCCGCAGTGCCGACGGCGACACACAGGAGCAGGTAACCAACTTGCTTGAACGCTGGTTTGTGTTGGGCAAACCCGCCGCCGGTCGTCCTAATGGTCGACGCGATGATGCGGAAGACATTGGGACTCAGTGATCATTGAAAGGTTTCCCAATGTGTGACTCACGCATGCCGCCTGACGGTGCCATGTGAACTGAAACATGGCGAGCCGGGCGAACAGGGTTGAACTGGGGTCGGGCGTTCAAATTTCAAAATT
>JANMLE010000636.1:0-2120 GCA_031372385.1 Planctomycetota bacterium
CGTGGCCGCCCTCGAAGATGAGATGCTGAAAACGGTTGGGCAAGCCGAGCTTGTCGTAGTAGGCGGCCGACTGTGGGGCGAGCGGCTTTCCGCCGTCGCGATGATCGACGCCGTCCTTGCTGCCGGCCTGAATCTGCAACGCGCGCGGGCAGATCAGTGCGGCGATGTCCGAATCGCGGAAGTGCGTGAAGCGGTCCTTGAATTTGAAGTCGCCCGGAATCGACAACTCGTCCCGTTCATAGCGTGCCTCTTGCACTCCGTAATAGCAGCTACAAACCGAGACCTTGATGCGCGTGTCGATCGCCGGTGTGACGAGCGCGTAGTAGCCGCCATACGACAGCCCGACCATCGCCACTCGCGAGGCATCGACTTCTGGCCGCTTCGACAACACATCGAGGCTGCGCGTGATCTTCGCGATCTCGACCGCGGTCAGGCTGGTGCCGACCAGCCGCAGCCGCTCGTCGGTGCGATTGCGAACGTCTTTCGGATGGCCCTCCGCCGAGAACAGATGCTGCGGTGCGAAGACGACGTAACCACGCTTGATTCCGCCACGCACCATGTCGTGATAGTTCGCGCGTGATAGTTCGCGCCCCCTTTGAACAACGCCACCTCCGGCGACCCGCCGCCACCGTGCATTGAGATCACCAGCGGTCCCTTCTCGCCGGGTTTCAGTGACTTCGGGACGATGTAGATCCCTTCGGCATGCACGCCGGGCAGGATCGGGATCATCGCCCGGAAGTAAGTACCAATGCTGTCTTCACCGATCTGCGTGAACGTCGCGGCCGTCGAGGGGACATCGCCCGGCGGCGGATAGCCGATGCTGTCACAGAACGCCTGCCGGTATCGCTGAGCCGACTTCTCAAACGCCTGCGGCGATGAGTAATCATTCGGCACCAACTTCCGCAGCCGGGCGTCATCCTTCTTCAACGTGAGGATGTACTCGTCCAACTCGTTGGCCTGCTCGGTGCGCAACGGGTTGGAATCTTTGACCTCCTGCTCAAAGTAAGTTGGAGCCGCCGGTTTGTCTTGAGCGATGACGCTTACGCAACAGATCAAGGCGGTGATGACTACGAGACTCAGCGTTCTGGCGATCATGGTGGAATGTCCTGGTTGTGGTTCTCGACCTGACTGATGTTCGTCGCCGCAGAAGTCCTTCATCGGAGGGGACGCTGCATCACCGGGTGCCCGGCAGCTTGAGCGTATTGGGGACGTGGTTCTCCGGCACCGCGAGATTGGCGAGCGTCGCCTTGAGCCGGCCTTCTTCATCAGCGTTGACCGGCAGCGCAGCGCCGTGGAACGCGGGGAGGAGTTTGTCCCAGACGACGTTGAGTTCGGCCTGCATGTCGCGTGTGTCGGCGGTGATCGTGATGACCGCGTCTTGTTCCGGCAGCACGAGGCAGAATTGTCCGAACGCTCCGTCGCCCCGATAGGCGTTGTGACGGCAGCGCCAGAACTGGAAGCCGTAGCCCTGATCCCAATCGCGAGCGGGGTCGCTGCCGTTCGAGACTTGCTTCGCGGTTGCCTGCTCAATCCATGACGCGGGGACGAGCTGCTTGCCGTTCCACTTCCCCTTCTGCAAGTAGAGCTGCCCGAACTTGGCGATGTCCTCAGTGCGCAGCATCAAGCCCCAGCCGCCGGTCGAGATCCCTTGCGGGCTGCTCATCCAAGTTGGGTTCTCAATGCCGAGCGGCTCAAACAATCGCGGCTTCAAGAACTCCAGCACCGTCTGCCCCGTGACCTTCTGCACGGTGGCCGACTGCATGTACGTCGCCGGCGAGTTGTATTGAAAGTGAGCCCCCGGCTTGTGCGGCACCGGATGCGCCAGAAACGTCTTCACCCACGAGTCATCGGCGGTGAACTTTGGCTCGGTCTCATGCCCGGTGGACATCGTCAACAGATCGCGGACGCGCATCTGCTTCAGCTTGTCCGACGGCTTCTCCGGCGCGTCGTCCGGGAAAAACTTCAGCACCGGATCGTCGATGCTCAGCTTCCCCTCCGCGACGGCCAGGCCCACCGCCGTCGAACAAAAACTCTTGCTGAGCGAATGCAGGACATGCGGCTTGTCGGCCGCTTCGGGCTTCCACCACCCTTCGGCGACGACATGCCCATGCCGTACCAGC
>JANMLE010000643.1:0-6389 GCA_031372385.1 Planctomycetota bacterium
TGGACAGGGTCAGCAAGGCGGCGCCAACGGCGGTCGCCCGGCACGACGGCCCGCACCAAAGGCCGCGCAGGGACGCCGGCTCGGTGGACCCCAGGACCGCTGATCAACGATTTCGAGTCGCTGCATGACCGTCATCGGTCCCGCAGCGCGCGACAGACTTGACTTGAACGAAGCCCCGGCAACAGATCGTTGCCGGGGCTTTTCTTTTGACTGTGGTTGCCAACTGATTTCCATGACGACGTTGTCGATGAGACCGTCCAACTTCGCCGAGTCGCAACCCCAAACGCACCCCGCCACCGAGTTCACCTCGGTGGTTCAACTGTTTTTTCCCTACTCGCGCATCTCAACCAACAAGTAGTGCAAAAGCCGTCGAGCCACCGGGACGAGCCCGGTGGCGGGGAACTGTTTCGTGCCGCGCTGCGTGTCCGCGGACGGTTGTGATGCGGACCGGCGATGATCTGGACCGGCGCAATGTCACCATCCGGCGGCTTTGCCCTGCGTTCGACGCCAGTCAGACGCGCCTTGTAGGCGTCCGTCGCGGATCAGGATTGAATGGGCGTCCCCCTGACGGCGGTATTCTTGCTCTGGCTTCTTCACGTCGTTGCCGAAGTCATGCTTCATCTGCCGCAGTTCGTCGATCTGCTTGGCATGTTCCGGGTCGCCCAAGTGTTCGAACTGCAGGCGGTCGGGGAACCATTGGTGGTGCCAGCGCGGAGCGTCCACGGCTTCGCGGATCGACATCCCAAAGTCGAGCACGTTGACCACCACGCACAACACCGTGCTGGGAATGGTTCGACCGCCCGGACTGCCGGTCACCAGCAGCAGCCTGCCGTCGCGCGCCACGAACGTGGGGCACTGCGAACTGAGCATGCGCTTTCCGGGAGCCATGACGTTGGGTTCCGTCCCGACCTGGCCGCCGCGCGTGGTGACACCCGGCCGCCAGTTGAAGTCGGTCATTTCATTGTTCAGCAGAAACCCACCGCCGCGCACGACGACCCGCGATCCGTAGCTGTTCTGCAGCGTGTAGGTGTTGGCCACCGCCATGCCCCGGCCGTCGACAACCGAAAAGTGAGTCGTGCTGGGTGGCTCGTCGGACAGTATCAAGTCGGGCGCGAGGTCTTCGCTGCGTGTGGCCTGGTCGAGGCGAATATCTTTGGACACGAGTCGGGCGTGTTCCTTCGTCACCAGCCGCGCCGGGATCGGAGTGAACTCGGGGTCGCCCTGGAAACGGACCCGGTCGCATCCGGCACGGCGCATCGCTTCGGCGATCAGATGCGCAGAACGAGACGACTTCGGCCCGAGCTTTGCCAGTTCAAACTGTTCGAGGATATTCAGGCATTCGATCAGTTGCGTGCCGCCCGCACTGGGTGGCGGCGGGGCGAACACGTCGTGGCCGCGATACGTCGTGCGGACCGTCTGCCGCACGTTCGCCCGGTAATTGGCGAGATCCTCCAACGTGATCAACCCGCCACCCGCCTTCATCTCCGCGACCAACTTCCGGGCGACGGAACCGGAGTAGAACGCTTCCGGGCCGTCGGTCGCAATGGCCGACAGCGACTCCGCCAGATCCGGTTGAACCAATCGATCGCCCGCCTGCCACGGTGTTGCGTCCGGCTTGCCGTACACGCGGCGAAACTCGGGAAAGCCGCCGGTTTGCTTGATCATGTTGTTCAGCCCCGCAGCCAGCGTGGCATCGATTGGAAAGCCGTCGCGAGCCAGCTTGATGGCCGGTGCAACGAGATCCGCCCACGGCCGCTTGCCGAATTTCTCATGCGCGAGTGCCAACCCGCGGACGGTGCCGGGGACGCCGACCGTGTGATGCCCCTCCTGCCGCCGTTCCTTCACAAACGAATCGCGTCCGACGGCTGCGGGGCATGTCTCACGGTATTCGATGCAGACGGGATCGGTCTGTTGATTGGTGTCACCCAATGCAGCTCCCGGCCAGACCATCATGAAGCCACCACCACCGATGTTGCCCGCTTCGGGAAACGTGACAGCCAGAGCGAATGCCACGGTGATGGCGGCATCCACCGCGTTGCCACCCGCCTGAAGAATCTGGAGCCCGGCATCACTCGCCTCCGGATTAACGCTGACCACCATCCCGCGCTCCCCCTGTACGAGCGGCGCGGTGTCGGCGGCAACGGCCACCGACAATGGATACAGGACCAGCACAAAGAGGAACCAAACGGGGAATGCCGGCTGTCGCATTGGAGGATCCTCGGAAGGAAACGTACGGAGCATCGAGACGGGCTGCTCAGCGCGCACGACTGTCGCCAGACTCGTCAGGCACGTCAACCTCAGCGTCCGAGGACCGCGTGATCGGGTGCAGTCGCCAATTGGTGGTCTGCGCCGGACAGAGCCTTTTCTGGTCCCCTCGCCCCACGCTTTGGTGGGGAGAGGGTTAGGGTGAGGGGTCTTCTCTTCGCGGCTCGCCCCTCACCCTAGCCCTCTCCCCGCAGAGCCGGGGAGAGGGGACCAGATGATGACCACCAATTGGCGACTGCATCCTGCGCGATCGGCTTGCGCGTGTCGCTTCAATTGTTCAGGGAGTCGGCCACGTCGGTGCGGTAGGCGGTCATGCCGGGTAGGAAGCCGACGAAGACCGCCATCACGAGCAGCGCGGGGAACAGGATCAGTTCAGTCTTTTCGAACGCCAGGGGATTCACGATCAATCCCGTCCGCAGCTCGACCATCGGTGCCGCGACGAAGACCATGCCGTGTCCCAGCAACAGTCCGAGCAGCCCGCCCCCCACGCAGAGAATGATTGACTCGGCCAGGATGATGGCGAACACGGTGCCGCGCTGCGCTCCGAGCGCCCGCATGATCGCGATCTCGCGCCGGCGGGCCGTCATCGAGTTGTAGATGCTGACGAAGATCCCGATGCCGGACACCAGCACGATCATGGCCGTCATCGCCAGCAGCAGTTGCTTCACGGGGCCGAGAATGTCGTTCATCAGCTTTTGCATGGGGATGATCGGGTTCACGGCCTGCGCCTTGTATCCCTTCTTCATTTCGCCGGCGAGCAGGTTGGCGGCGATCGGGGATTTGCAGGAGAGCAGGATCGACGTCACTTCCTTTTGGACGGGTGCCGTTTCGTGCGCGTGATGGGCGTGATCGTGTCCCTCGTGCCCCGCATCATGACCGTGATCGTGCGAACCGTACTTGTCCTGGATCTTCTTGATTTCCACAGCCAACGCTTCGTCGGACAGCGGCGGCTCGCCGTAGAACTCGCGCTCGCGCTTGATGGCTTCGTTCAGCGGCTTGTCATGTCCCTGGATCTGGTAGAAGCCGTCGAGATGCACGTAGACCGTCTTGTCGTGCGGCGTCCCGGTGGGCGCTATCAACCCGACCACGGTGAATTCCTCGTCATGGACGTGATCGCCCGCGGCACCGCCGTGACGCAGCTTCAACTTGGTTCCCCGCGTCCAGTTGTTCTCAATCGCGACGCGCGCGCCGATGTAGGCGTCGAACGGCTGATGGAAGGCGGTCCCCTTGACGCGGAACTCGCGGTCCGGCGCGTAGTCAATCGTGAAGAACTCGGGAATGGTCCCGACGATGGGGAAGTTCCCCTGTTCCGTGACGTCCCCCATCGCCAGTGGAATGGCCACCGTGACCCGCTTGTCCTTCTTCAAGTCGAGATAGAACCGGTACGGCAGGTTTTCGATGGGTGGGCTGATGTGATAGACGGTGCTGAGCACCAGTTGCAGCGGATCACCCTTGGCCCCCACGATCAGGTCGTAATTGATCGAGCGTTGGCTGAAGGTGCTTTGCAGGATGCCGTAGATGACGAGCACCATCACCATCAGCATCACCCCCAGCGCCACGCTGACGGCGGTCAACGACGAAGCGAGGCCGCGCTGACGAACGTTCTTCCAAGCAATGGTCGCAAGATTCACGAGTGGATCCTGTAAGTGGACAAATCAGGGGCAAACGGTGTGGATGGACGAGGCTCGTGCGGCGGCATTTGTTGGATGGACCGAGCGCATTTTGGTCCCCTCGCCCCCGGCCTTGCGGGGGAGAGGGTTAGGGTGAGGGGGCTCGTCGGTGGAGTGGGCGCACCATGCTCATTCATCGTTTTCATCGAGAAACCGCGTCAGACATCATGACCTCGGCAATGTTCGAAGCGGGGGGAGAGGGGAACGGATTTGCATACGCGCGCTGTACCACTATGACGACGCGGCAGGAGCCTTGCCCTCCCGATCGGGCTTGTTGAAGTCGGCCAGCTTTTCGACCCGATCAAACTGACAGGCGACTTCCGGGGCGTGAGTCACCAGCAACAGCGAAACCTTGTGTTCGCGGCACGACTCACGCAGCAGGTCGAGAATCGTCTGCTGGTTCGCCGCGTCGACGTTCGCTGTCGGTTCGTCGGCCAGGAGCAGTCGCGGCGTGTTGACCAACGCCCGCGCAACGGACGTTCGCTGTTGCTCGCCGACCGACATCTGCGCCGGCTTGTGGTGCAGGCGGTGCTTGAGTCCCACGCGCTCCAGCAGTTGGAGGGCTCGCGAACGATCGACGCGCCGGCCGCCGAAGCTCATTCCGAGCAGCACGTTTTCCAAGGCGGTGAAGGCCGGCAGCAGGTTGAATGTTTGAAAGACGTAACCGATCCGCTCGGCCCGAAACCGATCCCGCGCCGCCTCGGGCAGGCCGGTCAGATCGGTCCCGTTGATCCGCACTTCGCCGCTGTCGGCGGAGGTGATCCCGGCGATGATGTTCAACAGGGTGGTCTTGCCACCACCGCTCGAACCGACCAGCACCGCCTGCTCGCCGGCCGCCAGTTGAAAGCTGGCGATGTTCAAAACCGGCAGCCGTCCGCCGCCCGGTTCCCGATAGGTTTTCGTGACGTTTCGCAATTCCAGTGACATCGTGGCTCCCTCCGCCCGCATCTTGACCGATCACCGCAATCCCGGCAAGGCGTGGCGATCTGTACGCCGGGTGAGTTGGCATTGTTGGATGAAGTGGCAACTTCGCTCTCCGTCACTGCGACGTGCCGCGCGCAGCCTTCGCCGTTGGCTCAGGGTTAAACGAAGCGACGCGACTTGTCGGCGGCATCCAAGCCTTCACGCCGCTTCGTCACTGAACGCGGCTTCCGGTTCGATCACGGTCATCGACTTCCACCGGCCTCCGCGGAAGCGGGCGTAGTAGATGAACCCCAGCGCGGAGACGTAGACGGAGCACCAGACCCAGCTCCAGAACAGCAGTTCCCATTCGTGGTCTTCTCCAAAGTATGTCCACGTCAGGTAGGTCGGCAGCACCAGCAGGCCCCAGGCGCAGACGAATGTCACCACCATTGAGAACGCGGTGTCCCCCGCCGCGCGGATCGCCGAGCCGAAGATGATCGCCATCGCGTCGAAGAACGAGTAGATCGCGACAAACCGCAGCAACACGATCACGACCGCGCGGACTTCCGCGAAATCCACAGGCCGGTTTGACTTGCCGCCTGTGCTCGCAGTGGCCACGGTCGGCACGCTCTCGCTCACGTCCTTCGCGGCGGCCAACCGGCTGTTGGCCCCGTACTCGTAGGGGGCCAGCAGGAGCTGCGGGAATCCAACATAAATCACGCCGCACAACAGCATGATTCCACCAGCGAGGACGAACCCCTTGAGCACGGATTTCTCGGCGATGTCCGGACGCCCTTCACCGATCCGCTGTCCCACTAGGGTCGAGACCGCAATCCCCACTCCCACCACCGGCAGGAAGGCCAGCGTGTTGACGTTAAAGGCGATGTTCGTCGCCGCCAGTTCGCGCTGTCCGATCCACCCGATGATCATCATGAACGCGGCGAAGCCAGCGACGTCCAAGAACATCTGCAGTCCGCTGGCACCGCCGAACTTGAACAGATCCCCCATCAGAATCCGGTCGCAACGCCAGTGCTTCCAGAACGAGTAATTGACGCGCGCATCGCGCCGCGCGAGCAGTCCGACATAGCAACACGCCGCGAAGACGTTGGCGAGGTTCGTGGCGATCGCGGCACCCGTCATCCCCATGGCGGGAATCGGACCCCAGCCGAAGATCATGGCGTAGTCCAGGACGACGTTGACCAGCATGCTCGACGCATTCACGGCCAGGACCAGCCGCGTCTGACCCCGGCCGCTGAAGAAGCAGGAGAGCGCGGCCGACAGCAACGCCGGAACCGCTCCCAGGCAGATCCAGGAAAAGTATTCGACCTCCAACTTTTGCACGTCGTCACCGTGGCCGATGATCTGAAACAGCCAGGCCGACCAGAGTGCGGGAACGGCCAGCAGCATTCCGCAGGCGACGGCAAAATACGCGGTCTGCCACACGCAACTGGCGGCGCGGCCCGGCTGCTTCGCCCCGTCGTACTGGGCCACAAACGCATTCCCGTACGAGACCACGCCAAACGGAAAGCTCAACAACGACCAGAAGATCAT
>JANMLE010000648.1:0-1717 GCA_031372385.1 Planctomycetota bacterium
CGGCGTGTGGAACGAAAAGTTTTCGCAGTACTTCGGCCTGACGGTGCCGAATGATGCGCAGGGGTGCCTGCAGGACATCCACTGGAGCGCCGGGCTGCTCGGTTATTTCCCGACGTATGCGCTCGGCAACATGTACTCGGCACAGTTCTTCGAGGCCGCCCGGCGCGATTTGGGTGATCTCGACGCCGCGTTCGCCCAGGGTCAGTTCCGGCCGCTGAAGGAGTGGTTGAACGAGAAGATCCACCGGCACGGCAAACGGTATCCCGCCAAGCGGCTGGTCGAAGTGGTGACGGGGCAGTCCTTGTCGCACGAGCCGCTGATCGCTCACTTGCAGCGCAAGTTCGGCGAACTGTACGACCTGAAGCTGTGACCAACCGAGTCTTCCGGCTGGGCAGCCCGCCGACGGATCATTCCAAGAACACGAGTAACCATTTCCAAAGGCGCGAGTGACCCCATGGACGCTGAGACCGGCTTGGTGGACGGACCCCGGACGACGACCGGCAGACCCTTTCTGATCGTGTTGCTGATCGTGGCGGTGTCGGCGATGGCGCTGTCACTGCTCATTCGGGGACCGTCGCCGGTGCGGAAGGCTCCGGTGATCCAAGCGGAAGGTTGGTTGAACGGCCCCGGTCCGACACCCGCGGAATTGCACGGCAAGGTGATCGTCCTGGACGCCTGGGCCTTCTGGTGCATGCCGTGCCGCGCGCAGGCACCGGAATTGGTGAGACTTCACAAACAGTACCGCGAGAGTGGCGTCGTGTTCCTGGGGCTGACGATAGAAGGGATCGAGGCCGACGCTCAGAACAGGCGATTCTTGAAGGACACGAAGATCACCTGGCCGAACGGATATGGGGCCGAGAAGATGTTCCAAGAGTTGAAGGCCGACACCATTCCCCAGCGTTGGGTCATTGATCGCCAATACAACCTGATCTGGACCGAAGCATCGCCCGAGCCCATTGAAGCGGCGATCGACCGGGCTCTGGCAGCGAAGCCGTGAACAAAACCCCGAGTTCATCCCGCCGCCGCGCGAAGCGTTGGGTCGTGGTGGTGTTGCTCGTGCTGGGCGGGCTGATCTTCGGAAGGGTGATGCTCATGTTTGGCGGCTCCCGTCCAGTTGGCTTGGTTGATGGCCGCCTACGTTCGTGTCCGAGTTCGCCCAACTGCGTCTGTTCGCAGGATGGCGACGCGACCCACACGATCGCGGCGCTGCGGTTCTCGGACGATCCCTCCACGGCGTGGAAACGTTTGGAGCAGGTGGTTCGCAGCCTGCCGCGGACCCGCGTGGTTTCGGCGGATGAGCGGTATCTGCACGCCGAATTTTCGACGGCCGTGTTGAGGTTTGTGGATGACGTCGAGTTTCTGCTCGATGCGTCAGGCGGAGTGATTCACGTCCGTTCGGCGTCGCGCGTCGGGTATTCCGACTTGGGGGCCAACCGGAAGCGGATTGAGTCAATTCGGGCGATCTTCGAGGCGGACTTGCAAACGGCCCCATCGACAGATCAAGCTGTGCCACCTGCCGGAACCCCGCCGAAAACTCCGTAACCCCGGCCAAGCCAAGGCCAATACCAAGTTATGAACTCCATCTCGCCTTTTCTGCGACTGCTGCTGCTGTTTCCCGCGATGCTGGTGGCATTGACCGCCCCCGTGCTGGCACAGGGGGAATGGGAAACGAACGTCGAAAGCGAACTGGCACTCGAACGCGGCCGGTCATGGCTGG
>JANMLE010000665.1:0-5732 GCA_031372385.1 Planctomycetota bacterium
AGTCTCGATTCAAGCAGGCTTGCGCGACGTCGTGCGGCATGAAAAAGACTCCCGACCCCTTCTCGGATAGTCACTCTGTGTTGAATACAAGGTAGGACGGACGCCTCGTCCGTCGATTGGCCGCGGGACGTAGCACGGACGAGGCGTCCGTGCTACGTTTTTCCACGGACTGTTTGGCCCCGTTTCGATGCCGCCACAGTCCCCCGCGCGACGATCACTATTTCTTGGCTTGAGCCGGAATGACGCGCTTGGTCACGTCGATTTCGACGACCCCAAACGCCTGCTCGTGCCGTTGCAGGAACGCTCCCAGCGCCAGCCACAGACGCTTGGCGGTGAAGTAATTCATGACCATCCGTTGCGACACTTTCACCGGCAGCGGCGATGATCCGAACGGCTGGGGATTCAGTCCGAAGTCGAGCACCAGTTCCTCGGGCAGCCCGGCGACGCGCACAAAGTTCGCGTACAGCGGCTCCAGGTTTTCGGGTTCGATGACCGGTTGAGGTTGCCCGGCGACTCGTTCAACTTCCGGTGGGGTCGGTTCCGTCATGAGAGGCGTTCCTGATTGATGTGTGAGTGAAGAGAGGCATTCGGGCGGCATCATTGCTGCGAGACCCGCAAACTGTCAACAAATCAGAACGCAGTATCCGCCCGGAATGGCGGCGAATGTGAGTGGCTGTCCGAAAAGCCGCCGTCGCGAGGGGGGCGGGAGTCTTTTACATGCCGCATTGCCGAGATTGTCGCCATTTGCAGCGACGTCGTGCGGCATGAAAAAGACTCCCGATCCCATCTCGGATAGACTCTGAGAACTGTCCCATCTTGTCCAATT
The DNA here is from genome assembly GCA_031372385.1 of Planctomycetota bacterium. Taxonomy (GTDB): domain Bacteria; phylum Planctomycetota; class Planctomycetia; order Planctomycetales; family Planctomycetaceae; genus Schlesneria. The sequence continues at coordinate 827 of JANMLE010000665.1, forward strand.
TGAGTAGTGGTGATGGCGTTGCGGCCGATAACCACTTAGCGCCGCTGCGGAGCGGCGAAGAATTGACGAGTCGGGTAAAGTCTGTCCGGCGGATCGAGATTGTCTCAAGTTTCTGAATCGCCCCGACTGCGGTCTGAGCGTGGATCGACCTTCCGGATCGGCCACCGCCCGATTCTTTTGTGACCATCGAAGCCACAGCACGAGAGGCAGCGACGAAATGCGGATTGTGGTCGCCAGTTCCGAAGCGGTGCCGTTCTCCAAAACCGGCGGGTTGGCAGACGTCGCCTCGGCGCTGCCCAAGGCGCTGTCACTGGCGGGCCACGAGGTGGCGATCATCGTTCCGCATTATCCGCAGGCTTACGCCAAGAACGCCGACGCGCCACCGGTGGAAGATGCCGGTGTCTCGCTGCGGGTGCCGGTCGGTCAGAAGATCGTCGAGGCGCGAGTCCTGAAGTCGCAGTTGCCGGGGACCAGGGTGGTCGTCTACCTGATCGATCAGCCGGGCTACTTCGACCGGGGCGGCTTGTACGGGGAGAACGACCAGGACTACCGCGACAACTCCGAGCGTTTCGTGTTCTTCAGCCGGGCTGTGATCGAAACGGTTGAGCGCCTGCGCCTGTCTCCCCACGTGATTCATGCGAACGACTGGCAGACGGGACTGATCCCGGCGCTCGTGGCGTTGGAGATGCGGCACGTCGCCGGTTACGAGCAGCAGGCGTCGGTCTTCACGATTCACAACATGGCGTTTCAGGGCCGGTTCTGGCACTGGGACATGAGCCTGACGCGGCTCGACTGGAAGTATTTCAACTGGCAGCAAATGGAGTTCTTTGGCCATTTGAATCTGCTCAAGACGGGGATCACGTTCGCGGACATGATCACCACCGTCAGCCCCACGTACGCGCGCGAGATCCAGACTCCGGAACACAGCTTCGGACTGCACGGCTCGCTCTACTCGCGCAGGGAAGACCTCGTGGGAATCCTCAACGGCGTGGACACCGAAATCTGGAACCCCGCGACCGATCCGCACATCGCCCGGAAGTACAACGCCGAAACGGTCGAGGCCGGCAAGGCGGCCTGCAAGGCGGCTCTGCAACAACGACTGGGACTTCCGCTCCTGCCCGATGTGCCGCTGTTTGGCAGCGTCTCGCGCATGACCGGCCAGAAGGGGTTTTCGCTGATCGGTCAGTGCGCGGAGATGCTGCTCGACCAGAACATCCAACTGGTGTTCCTCGGCAGTGGCGATCCGCGCTACGAAGCGCTCGTGTCGCAACTGGCGGCCGATCATCCCGACAAGGTGGCGACGGTCATCGGATACAACGAACCGTTGTCGCACCAGATCGAGGCGGGCTGCGATGTGTTTCTGATGCCGAGTGAATTCGAGCCGTGCGGGCTGAACCAGATGTACAGCCTGATCTATGGCACGGTTCCGATCGTCCGGGCCGTGGGTGGACTGGCGGACTCGGTGATTGATGCCACGGACGCCGACCGCGTCAACGGGACGGCGAACGGTTTCAGCTTCACTGATTTTCGGGGAGACGCCCTGTTCTGGAACATCTGCCGCGCGCGATCGTTGTACGCCGACAAGCCCGCGTGGCGGCGTCTGCAACGGACCGGCATGCAACGCGACTGGTCGTGGAAGCGAAGCGCCGACGAGTATCTCCGCGTCTACGAACGCGCCATCGCACGGCAGCGCCGGGAATCGGAATGCGTGGGGGATGACAAATAGCCGGAGGGATGGACGGAGAGAGAGTCTATTGCAAATTGACAATTGCAAATTGAAGAAGAGGCTACGAGCCAACGAGCCAGCGCGGCTGTCTTTCAATCTCCGATCTCCAATTTGCAATTTGAAATTTGAAATTATCAATTTGCAATTCTTCATTTCCCCCGGTTCGCGTCATCCATCACCCGACCGATGACCTTCAGGTGCCATTCACGTGTCCGAACTTCGCCATGACCCGATCGTGCAGCGCTGGGTTGTGATGGCCCCAGAACGCGCCCGGCGGCCGATCGAGATCCTGGACGAACCGCACCTCGCCGAAGGCGGGATCGATCCCTTTGCCGAAGGGAACGAAGCGGCGACGACACCCGAAATCTTGGCCTATCGCCAAGCCGGCTCAACGCCGGACGGTCCCGGCTGGCGGGTCCGCGTTGTCCCCAACAAGTTTCCCGCACTGCGCACCGACGGGATGCTCGATCCATACAGCGACGGCCTGCATCACGCGATGAATGGCGTCGGTGTCCACGAGGTGATCATCGAGTGCCCGCACTCGGAAACCAACATGTCGCGGTTGAGCCGCGAGAACATTCGGGAAGTACTGTGCGCGTACCGCGAGCGACTGTGTGATCTGAAGCGCGACCCGCGCCTCGCGCATGCGCTGATCTTCAAGAATCACGGGGCTCTGGCGGGAGCGTCCGTGCCGCACAGTCATTCCCAATTGCTGGCCACCCCCTTCGTACCGACTGTGATCCGTGAGGAACTGGTCGGGGCACAGGACTTCTACCGAAGCCACGGGCGAAACATTTTCGCAGTGATGATTCAACAGGAGTTGGCGACCCGGTCCCGCATTGTGCTCGACACGCCCCGCTTCCTCGCGTTCTGCCCATTTGCCAGCCGCTTCGCGTACGAGACCTGGATACTCCCCAAGCAGCCCGGCAGCCACTACGAGCAGATCGATGACTCGGCCACCGGGGAGCTGGCAGCGGTCTTGAAGAGTGTGCTCCGCAAATTGGAAGTGGTGCTGAACGGTCCGGCCTACAACTACGTCCTCCACTCGGCACCGCTCCAACAACCCGAGCTGCCGCATTACCGCTGGCACATCGAGGTGCTGCCCCGGCTGACCCGCGTGGCCGGCTTCGAATGGGGCAGCGGCAGCTTCATCAACGAAGTCCTTCCAGAAACGGCCGCCGCCCGGTTGCGCGAGACGGACGTTGATTGAGTGGTGTTCCGAATCTGGAAGATTCACCACGGAAGGCACGGAAAGTCACGGAACGAAACTCAAGAAGCGGACTTGCTGGAACTATACCCCACGCGGATAAACGAAAACATCTCATTCATGCCCGCGGGCGGTATCGTCGCGACCCGCTCAGTAATCGGGCTGCCACACGACAACTCTCTCCTCCACTGATTCTTTCCGTGAGCTTCCGTGTTTTCCGTGGTTGGCATGAATAATCCAATCGAACGATGACAAACAGCAAAGTTCACCCAACTTGACTGACTGGCATCGGCTGCGACGGCTGCCGCAGTTTCGGTGCAGGACGGTGGTCAAAATGACGATTGTGCGGTCTGGAGCGGCCCTCTCGGCTGTCACTCCAATTGACCAACCCGTGGCTTGATCTCTCGACAGTGCGCGACGCTCCGCCATTCGGGAAAGGATGTCCTGGCATGGCTGCCCGAGTTCGACTCGTTTTGACTCTTCACAATCATCAACCGATCGGAAACTTCGACGGTGTCTTCGAGGGGGCGTATCGCGACAGCTACGCGCCGTTCCTCGATGTGCTCGATGAGTTTCCCGAATTGCCGGTGGTGCTGCACATTTCAGGCAGCCTGTTGGAATGGCTGACGGATGCGCATCCCGAATACATCGATCGCGTCCGGACGCTCGTTCAGCGCGGGCAATTGGAACTGCTGGGGGGACCGTTCTACGAATCGATCCTGTCGTGCATTCCACGCCGCGATCGCCTGGGTCAGATCCGCGGGTACAAGCAGCATCTGGAGCATTTGTTTCAGACACAGGTGCGCGGCATGTGGGTTCCCGAACGTGTCTGGGAACAGACGTTCGCCGGCGACATCGCCGAAGCGGGCATGGAATACACGCTGCTCGACGACACGCACTTCCGCAACGCCGGACTGCGCGAGGACGAACTGCACGGCTATCAACTGACCGAAGAAGATGGCCGGCTGTTGAAAGTCTTCGCCGGGGGCGAGCGGCTGCGGTATCTGATCCCGTATCGCGATCCGCAGGAGACGATCAACTACTGCCGTGAGATCGCCGACCGGTATCCGAACGCGGTGCTGGTCTTCGGTGACGACGGCGAGAAGTTCGGTGTCTGGCCTGGTTCGCACGACCTGGTCTTTCGCGACGGTTGGCTGCGCCGGTTCTTCTCGGCGCTGCGTGACAACCGCGACTGGCTGCAAGTCACGACGATGGCCGAGACCGTCGATCATGTCTCACCGGCGGGTCGCGTCTATCTGCCGGACGCCAGTTACCGCGAGATGACGGAATGGGCGCTCCCCTCCGACAGGCAGGGGGACTTTCGCCAACTGGTTCGCGAACAGGAGCAGCGCCACGACTGGCACCGGGTGAAGCAGTTCCTGCGCGCCGGGTTCTGGCGCAACTTCCTGGTCAAGTATCCCGAAGCCAATGAAATGTACTCGCGAATGATGCAGGTCAGCCGGCGCGTCGACGAGGCGTGCAATGCAGATTGCGATGAGCACACCGCGGCGCTGGTCGATGATGCGCGGCGTGAACTGTATCGGGCGCAGTGCAACTGCCCGTACTGGCACGGCGCGTTCGGCGGCCTGTACCTGCCGCATCTGCGCAACGCGGTCTTCTCGAAACTGATCATCGCCGACACGCTGCTGGAGCGGGCCGCCGGACGTCGCGGCCCGTGGGTCGACATTCAGGCCGACGATTACAATCTCGACGCGCGGATGGAACTGCGTCTGGCGGGGGACCGCTTGATCGGGTATCTCGCGCCGGGACGCGGCGGCCATCTGTACGAACTCGACGTGCGGGCGATCCAAGTCAACCTGCTCGCGACGCTCAACCGGCGGCCGGAACCGTATCACGATCGAATCCGCCAGCACGCCGGTCAGGCGAGCAACGACGCGGGGGGCGGAGTCGACCCCAACGGCGGCGTGCGGTTCAAGCAACCGGACTTGGACCAGAAGCTGCAATACGACCAC
>JANMLE010000669.1:0-1387 GCA_031372385.1 Planctomycetota bacterium
CGGCACCTTCCTGACGTTCCTCAACGGAGCCCCCGAATCGACGCGGGACAACCTCGACCGCATCACGCAACTGTACGAAGCGGTGAACGCCATCGGCGTGACGGCGGACGAACTCGAACAAGCCAAGAACAAGATCGCCACCCGGATCGTGCTGCGCGGCGAGCGGCCGATGGGACGACTCAGTTCCCTCGGCGGCAACTGGCTGGTGCGGCGCGAGTACCGCACCATTGAGGACGACTTGGCGATCGTGCGCGGTGTCAGCCTGGACGACATCCGCCAACTGCTGACGGAATTCCCCCTCCTGCAAACCACGACGGTCGGAGTCGGACCGCACGCCGAACTGCCGTGACGTTCGTCCCCGATCAAAGCTCCTCATTCACGGCGTCGTAGCTGAGTTCGCAAGAACTCAGGTCAAGGCCCGATGCTTTGCTGAATTCTTGCGAATTCAGCTACGAGCAGCGCGGCAGTCGCGGCTCTTCAAGGAACATGAACAATCCGGGCTAACCTTCAATTCCTGAACCGGTTGCAGCCCGTTCATTGGCCCGGCAAGCGGACCATTTGATTGACTTCGCCGGTCGACGACCGGTATAGTCCGATGCGATTGATCGGCTCCGGCCGATGTATTCTGCTGATGTGCGTCACGCGTGTACTCTGGTGTCCGCGCTTTTGGTTTCTGCTCCGCGGCAAATCCTTTGGAGACTGATCGATGCTGGTGATTCCTGGCCGATACGGTAAAGACACGTGCGATGGATTCAGTCGTCGAGCCCTGCTGCAAGTCGGTGGAGCAGCACTCGCCGGGCTGTCGCTTCCCAATCTGCTGCGGAACGACAAGCTCCAAGCGGCGGAAGACGAACGCTATGGCGGTGCCGGTTTCGGCAAAGCCAAGCACGTCATCCTGGTCTATCTGCAAGGGGGCCCGACGCATCTGGATCTGTGGGATCCCAAGCACGACGTGCCCGACAATGTTCGCAGCGTGTTCAAGCCGATCGACACCAAGCTGCCCGGTGTCCAGTTCACCGAAATCCTGCCGAAGCTGTCGCAGGTGATCGACAAGACGACGCTGCTGCGCGCCGTCAGCTACACGCCGAACGGCCTGTTCAACCACACGGCAGCCATCTATCAGATGATGACCGGTTACACGGCGGACAAGGTCAGCGCCTCGGGGCAGTTGGAACCGCCGAGTCCCAAGGATTTCCCGAACTGGGGCTGCCACATCGTCAAGGCGAAGCCGCCCGAAGTTCCGATGCTGCCGTACGTCATGATGCCCCGTCCGCTGCAGGAAAGCGGCGTGATCGGCAAGGGGGGGACGGCCGGGTTCATGGGTCGCGCGTTCGACCCGTACACGCTCTATCCCACCGGCGACGACATGGACATGACCAAGATGGAT
>JANMLE010000696.1:0-2049 GCA_031372385.1 Planctomycetota bacterium
CCGTTGGCTGGGGTGACGGGAAGATTCGGCTTGGGTGGTTTGTTGGCCATGGTTGCAAGCGAGGCCAGCAGCGCCTTGATCTCTTGTGTCTGCAGCAGCTTCTGCAGCTTTGATTGAAACTCAGCGGGAGTGTTCGCGACCCATTGATTCTCAATGGTATTTGGCTGCGTAATCCCCTTCAAAACCGCTGCGTAATTTTGGAGCGACGACTGCCCAATGAGCAAACCCGGTTTGACGTATTGCTCCCGAAGGTAGTTTGGCAGTGGTTCAGGAGGGACGAAACTTGCGGGCAACATGAGATCCGGACGGTGAAGCACCTCGAACAACAGGCACCGGTAATCTTGGGACGGAACCGTGACTATGAAGTGGATCGCTTCGCGATCGTCGGCTTTGGACTCGGGCAACTCGACCTTCAACCGCCCCGAAGTTCGCTGCTCCAAGTAGCGAGCCTGGAGGTTGAGTAGTTCGAGCGGTGATGGAACCTCTTCGGATGTGGCGAGAGCGTCGTCCGGCCAAAGATCCATTGCAGCGGCTGTCATGGCAGAACCTTCTTTCAATTTGAAACCGGCTCAGGAATCGAGTCCGGAACATCGAGTGAAAACAGAATCGGCAAATGGTCTGAACCAACATTGGACGGGCGGTCGTTTCGGTCGATCAGTGAAACGTCTCCGACCAGCTCAACGATTTCTCCCGGATTGGCCAAGTATGGCAACAGCTCGGCGCTAAACAACACTTGATCGAACATGTACCAATCGTAGCACACTGGTGAGGCGTCCCGCCGATGGAAAGTTCCCCCCGGGCCAGGCGTTCGGTCTCCGAAGCAGCCCCACATTGGATTGTAGAGTGGGCGATAAGTGCGGCCTTGAACGGTTCTCTCCTCGGAGGACAGGCTGCTGCGTGACATGAAACTGAAGAACCCCGCATGAGCGACCATGCCCGGTTCGAACGGCTGCATGTTGAAGTCGCCAACCACGCAGAGCGCGGTGGTCGATCGGTGTGCCGATTCCAAACGAAGCTCATCCGCCACGCGAAAGGCTTCGAAGCTCAGTTCGCTTCGCTCCCATCCGACTTCGCTTTTCAGATTGACCAAAGCGAGTACGAACGTCACACGGCCGACTTGTAAGGTTCGCAGACTCAATCGTCACGTGGCATTCAGATAGAACTCATCGCATGTCGTGGCGGACTCATTCACCAGTACGACCAGCCGAGGAGATCGGCTGTCGGTCACGCGGTAAGACCGTCCGGTCAGACTGCTGAGTCGATCCGCAAGCTCGTCGGGAGGCATGCCGCACTCCGCGAAAACTGCGACATCGACCTTCCGGTTGGCGCACAGGCTGCACACCAGATCGGCGATCGGTCTTTCCTTCAAATTCCAGAACAGGAAATTGATGATTGCCAAGCTGGTGACTCGCTTCTTCAATGGGCACAATTCAATCTGTGGGCCGTTGTTCTTCAACGTTCTTCAACGGACTTTGCCAAAGGAAGCCAATGTCGTCAACCAACTCCCTCCGCGCCGGCATGGTCGGCATGGGGATGATCTTCGACGAGACTTACCGGCCGTTCTTTGAGCGGACCCATCGCGAGGGCCTTTACGACCGGCGATTCGGCGATGTCAGTGTGCCGCTCGTGGCGGTGGCGACTCGGACGGGATCGCGGGCCGAGGCGTACAAACGCGCGGCGGGAGGCGGCATTCATCCGTTTGTCTCTCACGCGGGAGGGGATGCCGTCGCGAAGATGCTCGCGGCGGGAGTCGACTTTGCCTGTGTGGCGACTCCCGATGATCGGCACTTCGGGGCGGCGAAAGCGATTCTGGAGGCCGGAGCGCACGTGCTGATCGAGAAGCCGTCGGTGCTCAAATTGCAGGAACTCGATGAGCTGGTCGAGTTGGCTCGAAAGAAAAAACTGCTCGCCAAGGTGGTCTATCACAAGTTGCTTGACCCCGATCACAAGAAGCTGCGGACGCTCGTGGCCGATCAGGTCTTGAAGCACGTCAACACGGGATACTGCTCGCTGCTCGAGCCGAAGTCGATTTCGGGCGGCCAGTTCGCC
>JANMLE010000709.1:0-2939 GCA_031372385.1 Planctomycetota bacterium
GGGGGCCAAGAGTAGTGCAGAAGCCGTCGAGCCACCCAGGTTAACTCGGTGGCGGGTAAAACAAGAATTTCCGGTCGGCCAAAGGCTCTACCCATCCTCACAATCCCAGTACCGCGCTGCGCCGAAACCGGCACCCGTCACTCAACCCCTGAGAGAACTTTCGCTCATGCCGACCAACCACTTCGAGATCCGATCCGCCAGACCCGAGGACGGGGCCGTGATCGCCGAGTTCAACAGCCGCTTGGCGGCGGAAACCGAAGGCAAGTCCTTGCCGCCCGAAACCATCACGGCCGGAGTTCGAACGCTGCTGGCCGATCCAAAGCATGGGCGCTACTTTGTCGCTCTCAATGCGGACACCGTCGTGGGCCAGATCATGCACACCCGCGAATGGAGTGATTGGCGGAACGGCGAGATCTGGTGGGTGCAAAGCGTCTATGTGCTGCCCGAGTACCGGCACCGCGGCGTCTTCCGCTCGCTGTACCGGCACCTCGAACAAATGGCGCGGGAATCCCCGGATGTGATCGGGATGCGGCTGTATGTGGAGGCGCACAACGCCCGGGCGCAGGAGGCGTATCAGCGCCTCGGATTCCGCGACGCCAGTTACACGGTCATGGAACAGATCTTCGGCAACGATGTTTAGCGGCCGTGCATTCTCTTCTTCCGAGAGTTGCATGGTGAGCCGCAACGCGAGCGGTGTCTTCTTGCCGGAGTTCGGCATTTCGGCTTCGCCTTCCGATTCGCGCTGCGTTTGATTCGCGCGGACCAAAACGATTTCCGCGCGAATCAAACGGAGCGCGAATGAGAAGGCGGAGCGGTGATACCGGGCCGTGGCAGGGAGACACCGCTCGTGTCGCGACACACCGAGTAACTCTAGGAAGTAGAACATGCACAGCCTCTTAGACACGACTGCGCGAGCTATCGCCCAATGGCACTCACTTTGATCTGTCGCTGAACTCGCAAGAGTTCAGTGGATCGCCGAAACCGGCTGAATTCTTGCAAATTCAGCGACGTCGAACAGCAACGTCAATCTGAAAGTCGCTCAAAGTGAGTGCCATTGAGCTATCGCCCCCCATCGCGGCGATGATCGAGGAGACCTGCCAGACTGCTCGGAGCGTCCCCCGTTCCAAGTCACTCAGCTGATGGAGTCGCGGCCTGATTCCGATCGGCGGTTGCCCGCTCAAACCCACCACGAGCGCTGCAGCAGTTCCCAGAACTCATGGAACCAGAGGAACAGCAGGCTCTTCGTTCCGCAGTGGATGCGGGCGCTCGTTTCGGAACCGATCTGCCGTGCCGGCAACTTGAGTTGCGACACATTGCAGAACACCAGGCTGCACGATCCCAATTCCGCCGAGGGGAGCGTTCTGTCCGCCACCCGCGTGACGGCGCAGTCGAACGATTGTTGTGCCGACGAGAGCAACCGGAACTTCACGCCGGCGTCGGACTGGTGTTGCCGGTGTGACAGCAGATGGCCGATCTTTCGTTCGGCGACGGCCAGTTCGAGTTGCCAGGTGCCGGATTCATCCATGATTTCCAGCAGCGATTCGCCGCGATGCACGGGACGACCGAGCAGCTTTTCGCGAGGTCGCTCGGTGGTGATGGTGCCCGAAATGGGGGCCCGAACGACGAGTTGTTGCTGTTCCCGCTCCAGCAGTTCGAGTTGCCGGTGAATCGTGTCGATCTCGGCGTTGATGACCTCCAATTGGGCTTGGTCGCGCGAGGACTGGCCGCGGACCTGCGGGGTGGACCGGCCGTGCAACTCGGCCCGCGCCGCGTCCCGCGCCTTCAACTTCCCCTTCAGCAACCCGGTTTGTTCCAGCACTGCTTTTTCCAGATCGCGCGATTGCAACCGGGCGATGACCTGGCCTGCCTCGACGCGGTCCGATTCGCCCACCAGGACTTCGACGACTTCCCCTTCCAGACCGGCGAAGACTTCGCGTCGCACCGTCGGCATCAGCCGGCCGTGGCAGTCGATTTCAAAGGGACGTTCGATCAGGCTGGCACCGGCGAGACACCCGGCGAGAACCATGACGAACATCAACATCGTGACGGTTCGCGACCGCCGGATCAGTTCGAAGATCAGACCGAGTTGACACAGCCCCGGGACGGCAACAAGCCGCGAGTACTTCCTCGCATTGGCCAGCGCCGGTGTCAGATGGTTCATGGCCGATTCAAGACGCTGGATGGCCCCCGGCGGCAAACTCGGGCGGCTGAACTGTTCGATCACCACTGCGCCGACAACCCGGCGGGTGGACGATTGCGGGGCCGCGTCGCCGGGAACGGGCAACGCCGCGAAGAGAGGTTCCACCAGGATCATCTGACCATTCGCGCTTTCCCAGTAGCGCGCGAGACAGCGGCCCAAGTCGTCCGGCAGTGTCCGTGGATCATCGGGAAACTGAAACCGTTCGCCGCGTGGCAACACCGCGGCAACAAACTGTTCCAGCAGCGAAGCCTGCCGCGACCGTGGCGGCTTTCCCGGTTGACCGCTCACGGCAACCAGACGAAACCTTCGGCCGCGTCGTTCGAGAAAGCTGACGCGGTCGCAGCGCAGCATCGGCCGCAGTTCCTGCACGGCGATCAACGCGACCTGCCGCGGATTCAACGATTGATGAATCCGGACGGCGAACGCTTCCACACCGGAGTCGGCGAACGCGTCCGCATTGGGAGACTCAGCGTCCATCGGTCCGTCTGTTGGGTGACGATCATCCGACGGCGCGACGGCCGACCCGCCGTCATGCCCGCCGTCATGCCCGTGGTCATGTCGCTGAAAAACGGGTGACACCCCGCGACGATCCGACATGCTCACCCCGGCGAATCTGCCTTCCGTGGATCACTGCCACACAGCCCCTGTCCCTCGCGGCGGACGTGGTCGCGCTGCGCCTGCGGGCGGGAGATTCATCGAAACCGCCGCACCGGTCAAGTGCGAAACTGGCCTTTATCAA
>JANMLE010000739.1:0-1194 GCA_031372385.1 Planctomycetota bacterium
CAGCGCGCGGCGGGGACATGGGTGCAGATTGTCTGCGGCGAATTGTTCGCGCGTCAGGCGATCCTCGACGACGCGCTGTCCGGCACTTGGAAGCAGGTGTTGGCCGCGCGGTATGCGACCGCGACCAAGCCGATTCATCACGACGGCCAGCATGTCGGCATGCCGCCGACCTCGCCGCTTCCCGTGATCGATCCCCATCCGCGCTACGATGCCATCGTGCGGCAATTGACCAGTGACGTCGCCGCGCGGCTGTGGCTCTGGCCGCACGATGCGGAGTCGCTGAACAAGTCGGCGGGTGAGATGGATCTGTCGGTGCAGATGCCCGGCTGGGCGAATGTCTGGACGAAGCCGATTCAGAACCGCGTCGACATGCTGGCGACCGGCGTGAATTCGGAAGTCGGCATCCGCGTCCTGGGCCGGGAACTCGAGGCCGTCGTCCGTGCGTCCGAAGAGATCGCCGATGTGCTGCGCGGTGTTCCGGGAGCGGCCGATGTTGTCGCCGACCCGATTCGCGGAAAGGGCTATCTCACCGTGGTCCCCGACGCCCGCCGCGCCGCGGAACAGGGGATCGCGATCTCGGACATCGACCTGCTGGTGGCGACGTCGACCGGCGGCCGGGTGGTGAGTCACCTTGATGACGGCATCGCGGTCCGACCGTTGCGGTTGAAGGTGCGCGGGACCGGTGACGGACCTGAAGAGACGCTGCGGCAGCTTGCCGTTCCGCGGCGCATCGCGATCACTCTGGGGGCGCATGTGGCAGCGGCGTTCACAGCGCTGGAGACGGTTGCGTTGGATCAAGTGGCCGACGTCTCCATCACCGACGGCCCGGCGACGATCAAGAGCGAGAACGGCTGGCTGCGCAACTATGTCCGTCTGAACGTGCGCGACCGCGATCCCGCCGAGTTTGTCGCCGCGGCCCGGAAGCACGTTCAGCAATCGGTCCAACTGCCGAGTGTCGTGTTCGTCGAATGGACGGGTCAGTTTGAACACGCGGCCCGCACGCGGGGAATGATCCTGTGGATGGCCCCGGTGGCGCTGCTGCTGATCCTGCTGATTCTGTACGCCGCCTTCCGCGACGTCGCCGATGCCGGGCTGATGCTGCTGTCGGTGCCGGGGGCGCTGGCCGGGGGCGTCTTGTGCCAGTGGCTGCTGGGCTTCCCCTTCTCGGTCGCGGTCGGCATCGGTTACATCGCC
>JANMLE010000754.1:0-1027 GCA_031372385.1 Planctomycetota bacterium
GTCGGAATGATACCAGAGGCCGACGATGTTTCCAGAGACTGACGACAGGCCGCTCGACCAGTGTCGTCCGTTGGATTTGCAAATCGGGCCGGTTCTTGGAGCGAACAGCCCGATGCACACGCGGCGCATCAATCACTCTCGGGATTTGGCGATCGCAAACCGTAGCATGGACGCCTCGTCCGTGCGGAAAGACGTGACCAACGGTGGAATTTGCCCGCACGGACGAGGCGTCCATGCTACGACTGTGATTGATGCGCCTGTCCCTACTCGACGTTGCCTTGCGAGCTGTCAACGTCGTCATCCGCTGGTATGGCGTCGACGTCCGGATGCGACTCTTTGCGGAGCAGGTGCATCTCCATTCCGCCGAGCGTCAGCACGCGGAAGGGAACCCAGGCATCCGGCAGATCGAATTGGCTTTCTGACGGCGTGCGCAGAACCATCAGCGCGCCGGGTGTCGTCAACTCGTCCTTCGTCAGCCGCTGCAACGACCGGTACAGGACCGAACCGCGTTTCAGCGTCTTGATCATTTCGTACGGGGGGTCGAAGAACAGGATGTCGTACGGATACCAGCCGTGTTCGCCCTGCGCCTTGAACGAACAGCGCAGGCAGTCGACGCGCCAGCAGAGGGTCCGATCGGTCACTCCCAAGTGAGTCGCGTTCTGGACCAGCAGTTCATGGGCCTTGTGGTCCTGCTCGCAGAAGACCACGCTCTTCGCGCCGCGGCTGAGGGATTCGAAGCCGAGCGATCCCGTTCCCGAGAAGACATCGAGCACCCGCTTGCCGGGCAGGAAGGCACGGATGTGATCGAACAGCATCACCTTCGCCCGATCCGTGATCGGACGGGTTGTCAGCCCCGAATTGACCAGCAGCTTTCGCCGCCGCAGCTCACCCGCTACGATTCGCATCCCGCCGCCTGTTCCGTAATGGCCTGATTCACAGTGCTTGATTCACCGCGCCGCGCTCTTTGGGACTCACGTCCCCAGCTCAGTTCGCCAATGATACCGGCGACAGCGTAGACCCTGGCTGC
>JANMLE010000762.1:0-2955 GCA_031372385.1 Planctomycetota bacterium
TCCTTGCCCCACCCCCGGCGGGGCTTGCCCCACCTGTATACACGACTCATCGTCGGCCGCCAAAGATCGAGTTGGACCGAAGAATCGAGGGGGGCATGCCCTGATCGGCAGCGACCCGGTCGCTGCTTTGGCGGACGGCAATGTGTGACCGTATGATCTGCCGGGTCGCTTCGAAGCCACTTCCCCGAGATCCCCGCTGATGTCGACTGATCAACCGGCTGCGCCCCACGAATCACAACCGTCGCGCGATCACGACGGCGCGACACCACCAGACCCGGTGTCCGTTCTGCACGTCTCGCCGCAGACGACCGCGACGATGCCAGTCAGACATCCCACGGCAACCTGCGACCGGGGACCGTGGCGATACAACGCCCAGGTCTTTGTCACCAGCATCTGTGTGATGGCTTTGGAACTGACCGCCTCGCGGCTGGTGGCCAGGTCGGTCGGTTCGTCGCTGTACTCGTGGACCAGCGTGATCGGCGTGGTGCTGGCGGGAATCACGGTGGGGAATTTCCTCGGTGGCTGGCTGGCCGATCGCTTTGACCGCAGCCGGGCCCTGCCGTGGATGTACCTGTTCGGCAGCGCGGCCTGTGCCAGCGTGCTGTGGATGGACCAGGTGATGACGCCGATGCCGCGACCGTCGCTGCTCAGTTGGCCGACGTGGGTGCTGACCGTTGTCGCGGCGATGTTCCTGCTGCCGTCGCTGGCCCTGGGGACGATCTCGCCCCTGGTGGCGAGCATGGCGATTTCGCGCAGCTCACGTGTGGGGGCGACGGTGGGCAACGTCTATGCGTGGGGGGCGTTGGGCTCGATCATCGGCACGTTCCTGACGGGCTTCTATCTGATGGATGTCTGGGGGACGCGGACCACGATCGGTCTGACGGCGGCGACGCTGGGGATGCTCGCCGTGCTGGTGGCGCCACGATCACGCTGGTTTCGCATCGGGGTCGCCTGCGCGTGGCTGCCCGTGCTGGGTGCGATGGTGCTCGCCGCCACGATGACCCGCGAAGCCCTGGCGCACATCGCCGAAACGCTGGGAACGATGATGACCGTGACACAAGATAAAGACCCGGCGGTCGCGCGTTCCGGCTGGGCATCGTTCGGAAGCAAATGGGGCGAGCGGATCCATGAACTCGGCTTGTCGCTCAGGCTGCGCGATGACGTGATCGGGGCCTACCACGACGAAAGCAACTACTCGACCATCGTCGTCCTCGAAGAGGAATTCGAGGGCCGGCCGATCAAGCAACTGCTGCTCGACAAGCTGATCCACAGCTACTACGACCCGGACGATCCGACGGCGCTGCACTACGACTATGAAAAGGTCTACGCCGCGGTGACCAAGCGGCGGGTGCGCCTGTCGGCCCCACACGCGGAGGCCAACCCGCAACCCGTCGACCGGACACGCCGCGCGACGGGACTGTTCATGGGGGGTGGCGGGTTCATCTTTCCCCGCTGGTTTCTCAAGGAGTTTCCGGACAGTCCGAGGATCGAAGTCGCCGAACTCGATGCCGCCGTCTACAAGGTCTCGATCGAGGAACTCGGCCTGACCGGTGAGGAGCAACGCAGAATCCTGACGGTGATCGGCGACGCGCGGAACTTTGTCGACGACCGGCTGCGCGAGAACCAGCGGCTGACCGCCCGCGGGGAACCGGCCGTCACCTATGACTTCATCTATGGAGACGCCTTCAACGACTTCAGCATCCCGGCCCATTTGACGACGCGCGAGTTCCTGCAAAAGGTGAACAACCTGCTCGCCGACGGCGGAGTCTTCCAGGCCAACATCATCGACATCTACCCGCGCGTGGAGTACCCCGCCACGACCGAAGGGGCGGCCGAAGTGAACTACACGGGTCCGCTGCCGGTGGGCCTGTCGGCACAGTCGTTGACGCCCGGTCAATTCCAGTCGGTGGGGTCACGATTGGCACCACTGGAAATCATGCCGACGGGAACCGACGTGTACCGCCTGCGTGCGACCGCGACGATCAGCGCCAAGGATCAGTCGCGCTTGGCGAACGTTGAGATCGCAAAGTCCTCCAAATTCAGTCCCCTCGGCAACCCCATTCCAAGCTGGATGAACGTGGTGGAATCACTCGCCAATCAAACGCGCCGGCCGAAGCTGTACCGCGGGGCGGTCCCCGGCGCACTGAAGGCCGCGAACGGCAAGCCGAGGGCATGGATCCAAGCGGCGGCACCGTGGGAGTGCGTCGAGGTGCGCCACTTGAATTCCAGCAATACCGGCGAAGGCCACGAGCTTGGATTTCGAGGCATCATCTCGTTGGAGATCCAGAACCAACTCTGCCGGTTGGACCCGGACAACAAGGAATGGTTGACGGCGGTCCGGACCGCCGCGCTCGCAACGCGACATCCGGGTGGCCCCGGCCGGTTTCTGGGTCGCTACGTGGGCACCGCCGCCAAGGTGTACCCCAACGTCTATGTCTTCAGCACCGCGAAGACCCAACCCGGTGGCGAACGGGACACGTTCGTGATGGTCTGCTCGCGCCGGCCAATTGATCTGCGCGGGTTGGCCGACACCGGAGACTGGAGCGGCGAGTGGTTCGCCGCGCTGGAAACAATCCCCGGCCAATCAGAACCAAGACTGCTGGGTCAGATGGCAGCCGTGCTGACCCTGGCCGAGGGCCAGATCCTGACCGACGACTTCGCCCCGGTCGACAACCTGCTGAAGCCGGTGTTCGCGGACCAGGAATGAACAAGCATCCCGCCGGTCAATTCAACCGGTGGCTGGCGTACTTCAAGCAAGCCGGGAACTCAAAGAGACCTTGCGCCCCACCAGGAGCAAATCAAAGGGGTCAGGACCAACACTGTTCGGCACTCGGGTTGCTGGCGGCATAATTTTCCGTAGTCGCACGGCACGCTTTTTGCGCCAGGCGAGGCCTCGACTATTGTTTGGTGATGGAGACTCAGAACTCACGGACGACGCGGCCCGAGCGGTTGTCA
>JANMLE010000764.1:0-2435 GCA_031372385.1 Planctomycetota bacterium
TGACAACCGCTCGGGCCGCGTCGTCCGTGAGTTCTGAGTCTCCATCACCAAACAATAGTCGAGGCCTCGCCTGGCGCAAAAAGCGTGCCGTGCGACTACGGAAAATTATGCCGCCAGCAACCCGAGTGCCGAACAGTGTTGCAACATGTCACAATGGCCACAGAAACGAGACCAACATAAGTTGCCTCCGCGACTCATCAAACGCTTTACATACACCATCGTTATGGCTACTTGAACGGTATTGTGCCTAAACGGGCACGCTGGCAGCCGTACCCCCAGCGATTTTCAACACGCTCGTCAGACCCCGGGTGGCCGCTATTGCCCCTCAAGACTCATCGGCCCATTGGCATTTCAAACCCGCAGCGGACCGACCAATGGGCTCAACGGTCTCACGCGAAGATTCGCACGCTGCGACCTTGTCCTCCACCCATCGAAAACGTATCCTCTCCGGCTCACCAGCCCAGGTGGCGGAACTGGCAGACGCGCTAGGTTGAGGGCCTAGTGAGGTAACACTCGTGCAGGTTCGACTCCTGTCCTGGGCAATTGGTTACGCTGAAACGAGTTACGTTACCTGACGACGTTCGTCAGTGCAGTGAAAAACGGTTTTTCCCTTCGGTAGTGACTACCGAAAACAGCGGAAAGGCGCACTGCACATGTCGAAACGTCTTCCAACGTACAGCCTGCACAAGGCTACCGGCCAAGCCCGCGTTTGGTTTGAGGGCCGGGATCACTACTTGGGCGAATACGGCTCGGATCAATCCCGCATCCGTTACGCTCAACTCATTTCCCAGCTTGCCAGCGGCGTGTCTGTCGACCCCGTGGCACAGCAGGGACCGAACGATACCGGGGCCACGGTCAACGAACTGGTGGCGGCATTTCTCGCACACGCCAAGCAGCACAACCGCAAGAATGGCAAGCAGACGGCGGAGTACCATTGCATCCTGTCTGCCGTTCGTCCGCTGGTCGACTTGTACGGCGACACACCGGCGGGAAAGTTCGGACCGGCGGCATTGAAGGCGGTTCGCCAGCGGATGATTGACGGCGGGAAAATGTGCCGCGAGTTCATCAACAAATCCGTCGGCCGAATCCGTCGACTCTTTCGCCACGGGGTTGAAAACGAACTGGTCCCGCCCGTGGTCCTGACCGGGCTGGAAGCTGTCGCCCCGTTGCTGGCCGGACGCTGTGAGGCGAAGGATCACGCGCCCCGTGCCGCGGTTCCCGTGGCGACGCTGGATCTGGTCAAGGATCACGTCGGCCAACAGACGCGGGACATGATCGACCTGGCGCTCTTGACCGGGGCGCGGCCGGGCGAGTTGGTGTCGTTGACCGGGGACATGATCGACCGGACCGGCGAAGTCTGGATTGCCACGCTGTCGGATCACAAGACCCTGCACCAAGGAAAACGCCGGACGCTGGTCTTTGGGCCGAAGTCGATTGAGATCCTGAAACGCCACTTTCGTCCCGATGGCAGACTGAGGTTGTTTCCGATCCGGCGCGACACGTTTTCCAACCGCCTCAAGCGAGCCTGTGAGGAACTGAATCTGCCGAAGTTTACCGCCCATTGGTTGCGGCACTCGGCGGCGACCACGATCCGCGAATCGTCGGGGTTGGATGGCGCACAGGCGATGTTGGGTCATTCGTCCGCCAGCATGACCGACCACTATGCCCACGTCGAGATTGCACGGGCCATCGAAGTCGCCCGACAGGTTGGTTGATGGTAGTCTGGATTCAACGCGGGGATAGAGGGCACTCGACACGGTGGGCATCCTGACCACCTTCCCCGCGTTTCTCATTCATCAGGACTCGGCAACAGGAGGCCGACATCATGGCGAAGAAACAAGCTGCGGTTGTCGCGGCAAAACAAACGCGGGGCGTTCTCGATGAACTCACCGTGATTGCGGATGCAATCGCTCGCTTCGCCGATGATCGCACAAGGTTGATGCAGTCAGTCTGTGATGCACATCAATTCGACGAGCGCCCTTTGTCGGATGAGTTACTGTTCGTGATTGAGCACCTGCTCAGAATGCCCGAAGGACACATCAGCCGCCGTGACGTGGTGTTGTCCGATCTGAGGATGAACAATCACGGCGACTTCGCGCGCGAACTCGACGGCAGACTGTCCCAGTTGGTGCAGCACGTGCGCGAATGGGAGGACAAGTATCGGTTGACAATTCGACGGAACGGACAAGCCGTCAAGAAACGACAACGAACTGACCAGAAGTTCCGCGCCGTGGCTGGCGACTACTACAAAGACTCGCGCGGAGAGGTTGATGAGAGCCTCTACGCGGCGATGAATGAGATGCAGGGGGAGGCCGAACGTGCGGCGTCTTGGATTCGTTTCAACATAAACGCCGCACGCGTAGTGAAGGAGGCTCGTATCAAGTGGTCGAAACACCGTCGTGTGAGCAAATGGCTCGAAATTCTCAAGAAACTTG
>JANMLE010000792.1:0-2557 GCA_031372385.1 Planctomycetota bacterium
GTTGTCGACGCCAGCGGTGTATCGCGCCTGCCATCCGGACCAAACCAGCCAAGACTCGAATCAGTTTCTTCAGGCGCTGGGCAGTGGCGGGATTTCCCGGATGGCGCGGAGGTTGCACAACGGATTGCAGGCTCCCGCGGAAACGCTCAGCGGCGATGTGCGACGACTTCGGTCGCTGTTCGAGCAGGAATCAGTCGTCGGTCACCAGATGAGTGGCAGCGGATCGTCATACTTCGGAGTGTGCCGGTCGCGCCGCCACGCGATGGGAATCGCCAGCCGACTGAGGTCGGCGGGGATTCCGTGGGTCAGGGTCGTGCGGAGTTGTCCGTGATCGGCGGCTCGCGGCGGGCTAACGCGGGTCGCAAACAAAGTTGTTGTGCGGAGACACAAAGAGCAATGGCAGTGGAAGCGGGCTTGAGACAGGGAGTTGTCTTCTTGGACACCGGTTACAAGGGAGTCAGACCGTGGAAATCACCGAGATTCGCATCAAGCTGATGAGCGATCCGAATGATCGTTTGCAGGCATTCTGTTCCATCACGTTTGATGGCTGTTTTGTCATTCGCGACCTGAAGATCATTCAGGGAACACGCGGCTCGTTCGTGGCGATGCCCAGCCGCAAGCTGACCGACCGGTGCCCCCGGTGCTCCGCCAAGAACCACTTGCGATCGCGGTTTTGCAGTGAGTGTGGAACGCGCCTGCACGAGGACCGGGCTGAAAAGGGGGACGACGGCCGCGCCCGGCTGTATGCCGACATCGCACACCCGATCAATTCGGACTGCCGCGAGATGATTCAGCACAGGGTCATCGTTTCGTACGGCGAAGAATTGGAGCGTTCACGGCTTCCGGGTTACGTCTGTACATACGATGACTACGGTGAAGACAACTTCGCGCGCCTCGGGGAAGACGTCGATGAAGTCGGCACCGAGCCGATGATTCTGTCCGTCGGTGACGCCATCCGCCGCCGCGATGCCGCCGCCATCCAACAGGCACCGCACCACATCAGCAGCGCAATGGCCGAAGGTGGCGACACCGGTCGAATGGCGTGGGCCGGAGGCTCCGGCGCAACCAAGGACGAGGACAATTTCGGAGTGGGAATTGTCTGACCCAGATCATTCAGGCCCAGATCATTCAGGCCCAATGTAGAGCCGCGCTGCCCGTAGCTGAATTCGCAAGAATTCAGCGAATCATCGGATCACGACCTGAGTTCTTGCGAACTCAGCTACGATGCGGTGCATGATCCGGCCTAACCGAAGTAGCCGACGGCGTTCTGAAAGATGCGTCGTCCCGCGCCGTCGCCGGTCAATCCGAGCCGGGTCCACTGAGGATGCTGTGTGCCGAACAGGAATCGTTCCGGATGCGGCATCAGGCCCAGAATGCGGCCGGTGGGATCACCGAGTCCGGCGATGTCCTGCATTGACCCGTTGGGGTTCGCGTCCCAGCGTTCGTTGATCGGATTCCCGCGGCCGTTGGCCGACGTCCAGTCGGCATAGCTGAGCGCGATTTGACCGCGGCTTCGCCAATCGTCCAACACCTGCCCGCTGCGGACGACGATGCGCCCTTCGGCGTGGGCGATCGGCAGGTCGATCTCGTCGATCCCCTGCAGGAACACATTCCCAGGGGCGGCCACCTTCAGATGGACCCAGCGAGCGGTGTATTTCCCGTTCAGATTCCAGGTCAACGTCGCCTCCGCCTGATCACGCTCCGCCGCCAGCGACTCCGCGGTGCCTCCCGGAAGGATTCCCGCCTTCAACAGCGTCTGAAATCCGTTGCAGATCCCCAGCACCAGCTTTTCCGCCGCCAGGAAGCGCCGCATCGCGTCCCCCAGATGTCCGCGAAGCTGGCTGGCAAACACGACTCCCGCGCCGATGTCGTCGCCGTAGCTGAACCCGCCGGGGATGCACAAGATCTGGAAATCGTCGAGCAATGCCGGACGCTCCAGCAGTTGAGAGAGATGAACCCGTTCTGCCCGTCCGCCGCTGGAATCAAAGGCATACGCCGTTTCGGTGTCGCAATTCGTTCCGGGAGCCCGGAGAACACAGATTCTGGGTGCAGACATTTCTCGTCAAATCCTCAATCGCTTACACGTCCGGCTGAGCCGCGCGCTCCATCGACCGCCACGGGAGGGATGATACCGGCGACAACAACGAAGCGGGAGCGTCGGACGGCTTCAATCGTCCCTTCGTTTGTCCCGGCACCGTCCGCGAAGGAGAGAAGAAGAAACGGAATCAGAGATTTGGGCACCAGCACGGTTGGGACGAACACCAAACACAAACACGGCTCGCGACACAAGAGAACCTCCACACCCGACTGCCGCCCCGCAACGAAACAACGCTCGTGCGGAATTCGAGCCGTGGAATTCGTGCCGCGGAAGATACTCCGTGAATTTCACAATGACCATTCGTCCCGACAGCATGAACTGTCAGACCAAAGTAGAAATGTCACATCGTGTCCCAGATAGAAATGTCACATTGGTGTCGTTTCTGGGGGACTGATGGCGAAGTTGCGATTGAGTTTGAAGGAGCGTGGTCGTGTCGAGGTTTTGTCGAAGGTTGCGAAG
>JANMLE010000810.1:0-2024 GCA_031372385.1 Planctomycetota bacterium
GTGAAGCGCTGGCCCGTGCAAGTCGTCCCAACCAAGACGGCGGCCGGTCATGAGCAGCCGATCCTGGCACTCCGCGTCAGCCCCAACAACGCGATGGTCGCCACCGGGTCGGCCGACAAGACGTGCCGGCTGTGGAACTACGCCAACCAGCAACCGCTCCGCAACCTGGATGGACATGGCGGCGCGGTGCGCGCCCTGTGCTTTCAGGTCGACTCCGCACGCCTGGTCACCGGGTGCGAAGACAAGATCGCCCGGCTGTTCGACGTGAACACCGGGATGCTGGTCAAGGCTTACCCCGAACAAGCCGCCCCGATCACGGCGGTGGCCATTCATCCCAACAACCTGGAAGTCGCCGTCGCCGATGCCAGTGGAGCGATCAAGATCTGGAAGGCGATCGAAGGAACCGAAGTCCGCACGCTGGCCGGTCACGCCGGTGGGACGTTCGCCCTGGCTTACACGCCCAATCAAACGCACTTGGTCTCCGGCGGGGCGGACAAGAAAGTCCGGGTCTGGAATGCGGCCGATGGCAGCCAGGTTCGCGAACTCGATGCGGTCGACGTCGTGCGGGCCGTCGCGGTTTCGTGGGACAACGTGCGCATCGCCGCCGGGTGCGATGACAAGAACGTCCGCGTCTGGAACGTGGCCGATGGCGTCCTGTTCGCCACGTACACCGGGCACACCGACAAGATCTCGGCGCTGGAATACAGCCGCGACAATCTGAAACTGCTATCAAGCAGTCACGACGGCACGGTGCGCGGATGGAACGTGGTGATCGGGCGTCAGTCGCAACATTACATCGCGGCCGGTGGCGGCGCGATCAACGGGATCGGCCTGTCGACCGACAACCTGAACTTCGTCCACGCCGGCGCCGACAAGTCGCTGTACTGGGAGACACTCGGCATCCAACTGGTCCATGTCGCGGATGAAAAGCGGGTCAACGCGCTGGCCGTCCATCCCAACTCGACCCAGCACTTCACCGCGGGCGAAGACGGCGTCATCAAGTATTGGGACGCGACCGCCGGCACATTGGTGCGCGAGTTCAAGGGGCATCAGGGTCCGGCCCGTTCGGTCGCCATCAATCCCAACCTGCAGCAGATTGCGACCGGAGGCAGCGACAAGAAGCTGAAGCTGTGGAACATCAACGACCCGGCGAAGCCGCAGTCCGACATTGTGACTCCGGCGGAAGTGGTGCAGATGGCGTACAGTCCCGACCAGAAGAAACTCGTCGTGGCCGGCAGCGATCATCTGGTTCGCGGCTACGACCCGACGCCGCCCGCTCCGGTGCCCGCGGTCCCCCCGTCACAGGAGCCGGCGCAGATCACCGACGGCCATCCCGCCAGCATCACCAGCCTGGCGTTCGCCCCCGACAACCGCACGGCTGTCAGCGCGGCCGCCGATGGTTCGGTCCGCGCCTGGTCGATCGCCTCGGCCGGCGCGACGCTGGTCCTGAACGGCCACCAGTCGCAGGTCTATGGAGTCGCCTTCCATCCGACGCTGCCACTGATCGCCTCGGCGTCGAATGACAAGACCGTGAAGGTCTGGGACTACGAAAAGAACCAGAACCTCCGCACGTTCGCCGCGCAGGGGGGCGCGATCTACGCCCTGTCATTCACTCCCGACGGCAACTTCATCGTGACGGCCGGCGGCGACAAGACCGTCCGCGTCTACAAGCAGGACGATGGGACGCAGGTTCGCCAGTACACCGGCCCGACCGACGCGATTTATTCGATCGCCCTCAGCCCCAATGGCCAGCAACTCGCCGCCGCCGGTCTGGACCGCAAGATCTACATCTACACCTTCGACAACCCGACCCCGACGAAAGCGCTGGCCGGTCACAAGGACGACGTCTACAAGGTCGAGTTCAACCCGGCCGGTACTCGCCTGCTCTCCATCGGCTATGCGGGGAACATCAACGTCTGGGATCCCAACCAGGAAAAGCCGCTCTTCAGCCAGAAGTTGCCGAGCGTCGTCTACTCGGCCACGTACTCCCCGAGCGGCAAGCAGATCGCGGTCCTCGCCAACGA
>JANMLE010000812.1:0-2330 GCA_031372385.1 Planctomycetota bacterium
TCTCGTCGACCGGACGATCCAGCGTGCGGAGCAGCTTCAGCGCGCCATCGGCCTCGCGCTTCGCGCCGTCGATCAGCAATTCGTCGTTGGCCTCATCAATGGCGATCGTCAGGTGCGACTCGCCGCGCGCGGCCCTCACCGACTTGCCCTGCTCCGATGACTCCGCGGCGGGCATCGCCGTCGTGATCCGGAACGCCGGCAGTTGATTGCGACCGGCGGAGATCAACTTCGCGCGTGACTTGAACGTGCGGTAGAACTGTCGTGACAGCTCGACCACGCTTTGATGTTTCGGACGGAACACGACCTGAGCGGCATTGGCGATCGGATCGTCGTTCAGTTGACCGGGAGCATCGCCCTCGTCTGCGGGATCTTCATGCGAGACTTGTCGGACGGACTTGGCATCCCCCTTCGGACCACTCTTGCGCGGGGACGTCGTCTTCGCTGTGGATGCCGACTTTGCATCCGACGAGTTCTCATCGCGCCGCGTGATCGAAACCACGCCGCGTTCGAACGGCGACGCGGGATTCTCCTCCGGTGCGGCGGCCTGCTGTTGCTGCTGTTCCTGTCGCGGCGGCAGGATCGCGGGGGCGTAACGTGGTCGCGTGGACGGGATGTCGAGCAGGATCAGGAAGTCGCCCTTTTCAATCAGCCGGAAGCCCAGCGGTTCGATGTCCTTGTTGAGGATGCGCACCGCGTCGTGGCGGTTGTACTTGTTCGAATCGCGCCGGCTGTAACGGCCCTTGGGAACGCGGTCCATGACCAGCTCGGATTGAGTCGCCAGGGCCAGATCCTTGATGACCTTTTCCCACGGCGTGCTCATGTAGTTCAGCTTGACTGCGGGCAACTCGGCTTCGGGCGAGTTGCCGATCGCCGTCGGTGTTGACGCCGTCACTGAGTCCGCGAACTTCTCCGCCTTCGATTCCTTCTCGGTCTTGGCGGACTTCGTCGCGGCGGCAGCCATCGGTGGCAGCGGTACGTCAAAGCCGCCCCCCAAAGTCCACAGGAAGACCGACGCGGCCGTGGCCAGTGACAGACTTTGAATCGCCAGCGACATCGGTCGGAAGACGAGCCGTCGCGACGTGGGTGAGTGATGGTTCATGCTGTGCCGATTCCGGGGGGTGATCGAGCGGACGACGACGGGCCGGAAATGTCGGCGCAATCGTGTCAGTCGATGCTATCGGCAAAGTCGACGCCACTGCTTGACGGCAAATCCCCTTCAGTCGCCCCAAATTAAGGTTGGGCGAAGGGAGCGTGTTCAAACAGCCCGCCAATCACGGAAGCCGAGCGGTTTCCAGCGGTGCCGTTCGACGGTTCGGCTCAAGATGCCGATAGGCGTCGTCTGAGGAGGGGTCGCCGGTGGGGAAGTTCAGCAGATTCTGCACGAGGTCTGCCAGTCGCGCCTGACCAGTCGCGGAGAGATGAATCCCGTCGACGGTTGATCCCCGCGCGGTCATGACCCCCAAGATGTCCCGACGTGGAATCAGATGGACTTGATGGTGTCGCGCCAGTCGTCGCTGGATCTCGCCATACCGTGTCGCCAGCGGCGGCAACGGCAATTCAAACATGACCACCGCTCGGCCGGGCCTGTGACACGCGGCAAAGAGTCGATCCATGTCGCGTTCAAATTCAACCAACGGCAACCCCTCCAACTGATCGTTGCCGCCGATCTCCAGCAGCAACACGTCACCGGCAAACGGATTCAACAACTCCACCTGTTGTTGAGCCGATTTCAGAGTCGCACCGGGTTGCGAGGCATCGAGAATCCGGGCACTGACTTGGCGGGACAAACGCCTCGGCCAGGTGTCTTCACCGTCATTCAAACCCGCTGTGATCGAGTCTCCGACAACGCACAGCATCTTCACCGTGGAAGTGGGACGCACAAACCGAACATGCGGAAGCTCACAGAGCACCCCGATCAGCGCGCAGGCTGCCAGGCTGAGTCGAAAGACTCGTTCACGTCGCGAAATGAACGTGGCATTGGCCGATTCCGCCGCCTTGCGGTTTCGCCACTGGCTGACCAGCCAACTCAGCAGCAATGTGATGAACAGATCGATCAACAGCCAGGGTACGGGTGACAGAACCGCGATGCTCCAGATCAACCCCAATCGAGTTCCGATGGTCAACCAGCGCCGGCCGCGAGGACTGCGAACGCGCAGCAGCGCCCACTGGCACAGGACGAATCCCAACAGCCCGCACAGAAACGCATCGCCGCCCGCAAAGTGGAACATCGCCCAGCGCAGCACGGCATTCGGCTCTTCCATCAAGGACTCCTCTGGAGATCACGCCGCGGCCGACCCACTCGCTTTGGGCACGCCTTGGACCAGACGCTG
>JANMLE010000841.1:0-2686 GCA_031372385.1 Planctomycetota bacterium
ATCGCCCGCGGAGCCATCGGCAATCCGTGGATCTATCAACAAGTGCAAGCCCTCGCGAATGGCCTCCCCCTGCCGCTTCCCGACATCGCGGAACAGCGGCGAGTCCTGCAAATGCACTGCGACCTCTGCGTGACGTCCACCGGCGAAGCCTCCGCCAGTTCCACAATGCGCGCCTTCGGAATCAAGTTCGCCCGCCTCCATCCGCAACCCGACGCCGTCCGCAACGCGTTCGCACTGTCACACAGGCTGCCCGAGTGGCGCGGGGTCATCGATCGCTGGTACTCTTGAAGATGTCGCGCCACTCGGCTGACAGCAGGTGACCAAGTCGTGGAACAAGCGGCTCAGCGACACACAATGTTGCCCGCGGGCAATTGTCATGCTCAGTCGACTTTTCTTGTACCGCCAGTGTGGAGCCGATGGCGAATGAGTCGACGAAGCGGGGCAATTCCCGGTGGAGGATTGGACCGTTGTGCAAGTCGTCCTCATCAAGCTGGCGGACGGAGTCGAGGTATCATCCAAGTTCTTGTAGACTGATATCCTGAATTCCCAGCCCATACGCGAGTTCTTGGAGCCAGCCGCCATGCAAGCCATTCGAGTGACCCGTACGCTGGATTCGGACACAATTTATCTTCCACAGGTGCGCCCGTTGTTGGGGCAGCAGGTGGAGATCATTGTTTTTCCGGTGGATGCTTCCACTCCGACTTCAACGACCGGGGACTCATCCACCAATCCGCTGGCTGGCTCGGTGTTGCGCTACGACGATCCGTTCGAACCCGCCGTCCCCGCTGACGAATGGGAGGCGAACAAGTGATCCTGCTCGACACGCACATCTGGGTTTGGTGGGTCGGCGACACGCAGGACATTCGCCCGAGACAGCGAGAATTGCTCGACCAGCACATGGCCAGCGGTTTGGGCGTGAGCATCATCTCCTGCTGGGAAGTCGCCAAACTGGTGGAGAAAGGGCGTCTCGCGTTGCAGCAACCCGTGGGCGAATGGATCGCCGCCGCGTTGAATCGACCGCACATCACGTTGATCTCGTTAACGCCTGAGATTGCCGTGGAAGCGACCCAGCTTCCGACAGGTTTTCACTCCGACCCCGCCGATCAATTGATCGTGGCGACATCGCGAATACTGGGAATCCCGTTGCTCACCGCGGATGCCAAGATTCTCAATTACCCGCACGTTTCCCTGTTGAAATGAGTCGCACGGCCGGCAGGCACGCAATTGTCTTGTTCAGTCGACTTTTCTTGTCCTGCTGTCGTAGAGTGAAAGTCGGTGGGCCAAGTGAAGTCGTTTGTTTGCAGGTGGAGGAATCGACGGCTGTGCAGAGTGCGCGGGAGACATCGCCGGTGGAACCTGATGAGAACTGGGTCGATCACACGTTGACGCAGGAGGCTGAGTCCGTCGAGCGGGCGCGCGAGCAGAGTGCTTTGGCGGGGGCGCCTCCGGCCGCGGTGCCGGGATATCGGATCTTGAAGCCGATCGGTGAGGGGAAGTATGGGTCGGTCTGGCTGGCCCGTGAACAGAACACCGGCAAGCATGTCGCCATCAAGTTCTACACGCACCGGCGCGGTGTCGACTGGTCATTGCTGGGGCGTGAAGTCGAGAAGCTGGCGGTGCTGTACACGTCGCGCAGCATCGTCGGACTGCTGGCGGTCGGTTGGGACCACGATCCTCCGTATTACGTGATGGAATACTTGGAGAACGGCTCGCTGGCGTCGCGGTTGGCGACCGGCCCGCTCGCCACGAACGATGCCGTCCGGATCGCGACCCGCATCTGCCAGGCGCTCGTGCATGCGCATGGCAGCGGGATTCTGCACTGTGATTTGAAGCCGGCGAACATTCTGCTCGACCAGGATTTCGAACCGCGGCTGTGTGACTTCGGGCAGTCGCGGCTGGCCGACGAGCACAGTCATGCGCTCGGGACGCTGTACTACATGGCTCCGGAGCAGGCTGACCTGCGGGCCGTTCCCGACGCGCGCTGGGACGTGTATGCGCTCGGGGCGCTGATCTATCACATGCTGACTGGTGCGCCGCCGTTTCGCACTGAGGAGAATGATCGACGGTTGAACGAGGCCAGGTCGTTGAACGATCGCCTGAACCTGTATCGCCAGATCGTGCGTCAGGGGCCGAAACCCGCCGAGCACCGCAAAGTCGCCGGGGTCGATCCGCAACTCGCGGAAGTGGTGGACCGCTGTCTGAGTCCCGACCCGTCGCGGCGGCTCACCAACGCCCAGGCGGTACTCGACCGGCTGGTGGCCCGCGACCGGTATCGGGCACGGCGTCCATTGATCGTGCTGGGATTGATCCTGCCGTTGTTGCTGCTATGCGGGATCGCGCCGCTGGCATTGGATGCCATGAACGACGCGGTCAACACCGCTCAATCGAGCCTGACGCGGCGCGCGATGGAGAGCGACGTCCTCTCCGCGAATCTGCTCGCCGAAAGCATCAAGCGGGAACTGGACGACCGGCTGACCGAGTTGGAGGTGATCGCCTCGGACGAGGATCTGCAGACATCCATTGTCGAGTACGCGGGCAAGCCCAAGGACGAGCGGCAGCCGATGATGAAACTGCTGGACCGCCTGAAAGCCAAGAGCGACCGGCATCGCCGGTCACTCGGCCGGTCCGACGATGCCAGTTGGTTTTTGCTCGACGCCGGGGGATACCAGCGTTGGCGCGACCCGTT
>JANMLE010000096.1:0-8488 GCA_031372385.1 Planctomycetota bacterium
CGGCGGGTCCGACCGTCACGGTCATGCCGGCGCTCCCGGTGATCCCGCCGATCATTGTCACATCCTCGCGACCGGCTGGATTTGCTAGTCGCGTGCGGACTTATCTGCAGCATCGGGTCGAAATGCTGGGCCACTGGACGAGTCCGTGGCCGGAACTCTTCTGGGGCGGGGAACTCTTGGCGGGGACGGCCGGTTCTGTCTGGATGGCGTTGCGCGGTCGGCATCGGGAGTCCGCATCGTGATCCTCGGACTGGGCACCGACATCGTCGAGGTCGATCGGATCGCCAAGATGATCGCCGAACATGGCGACCACTTCTTGCAGCGGATCTTCACCGCGGCCGAGATCGAACATTGCCAGCCGCGGCGCGAGTTCGCTCAGCATTTCGCCGGCCGCTGGGCCGCGAAGGAAGCGGTCATGAAAGCGCTGGGGACCGGCTTCACCAAGGATGTCGGCTGGACCGAGATCGAAATCCTCGTTCGACCCAGCGGGCAGCCGTTCGTCGTGCTGCACGGTCGCACCCGCGACTACGCCGCCAGCCTGGGAATCGGCGAGATCATGATCACGATCTCGCACACCCGCACGATGGCGACCGCCACCGCGATCGGACTGTCACGAACAGCCGGATCGGGAACGCATCCCGGTTGACACCCTGTTGAAAAAGGGGAGCCCGGATTATTCACCACGAAAAACACGAAAGTCACAAAAGTGAAGAAGAGGCGAGAGTCCTGATCCCAAGTGACCGTCATGGCGCGACGAGCAATGTCTTGAGATGCACTGTCCGCAACTCTCTTCATTTTCGTGTTTTTTGCGTATTTCGTGGTTCCCCATCAATAATCCGGGGCAGGGCGATCGGCAGGAACAGGCATTCGAGCACACAGCGCAGGCGAGTGCGTCTGAAAACTCACTCGCCTGCGCTGCGTGCTTGTGCGCGGGTGAACTTTCATCCGCCGCTCGCCTACGTCTTACGACAGGCTGTTAAGACCGTCGCGATCACGGGATGTGACCGCAGTCCCGTTCGAGCAGCACCACCGACGTGTCGTCGTGGCGGCCCGATCCTTCCGTGTAGGCTTCGGAATCGTCGAACAGCGACTGCAGGGCCTCCGCCGCCGGGGCGAGTTGCCGGATTCGCAACGTCTGCGTGATGCCGTCCACGCCGAACTCACCCGTCTTGGTCGGCTTGTGTTCCGGAAACGCCTCCTGCAGTCCGTCGGTGTAGAACAGCAGCCGGTACTTGTCGGGCAGCTTGATCGTGAACGACTCGTACTCGACGTCGGGATAGATCGCCAGCGGCAGTCCCGCGACCGTGTCGGCTTCGAGAGCCCGGATCTCACCGGTCGCCAAGTCTTGGACGAGCGGAATCGGGTGTCCGGCCGACGTCCATTGCAGTTCATTGGTGTCCAGTTGCAGCAGGCCGTAACAGAGCGTGATGAAGCCCCCCTCGTCACTCACGATGGCATGCTGGCTGAGTTGGTTGTTGATTTCGGCGACGAAGGCCGCGGTGTTTTGATAACGCCGCGTGTGGATCATCCGGACCAGCGTGTGCATGACCATGATGCACATGGCCGCCTTCATGCCGTGTCCCGAGGCATCGCCGACCAGCAGCACGATGTGGTTGTCGTCGACGGTGAAGACGTCATAGTAGTCGCCCCCGGCCATCGTGACCACCTTGCCACTGGCCATGCGCATCTGCGACGGCTCGTACCGCGCGAGAATCGTGCAACCGGCGGGCGCGTCGATCTGCGCGGGGACCATCGATTCCTGCAACTTGCGGACGGCCTGAACCTCCTCGCGCAGCTTCTCGGTCACCTGCTGATCCCGCTGGGCCAGGACCGCTTCGACGGCGCTTTCCATGACGGCCAGCAGCATGAACAGATAGTCACCCTGCCCGTCGCGGATGACGTAGGCGCTCATGCCGTGCGTCATGAAGCGGACGACCCGATACACGTCCCCGGACTGGCAGGCTCCCACAATGGGCAGATCGGGCCACAACCGCCGGACCTTGGTAAAGGTCTCGAACGCGGTGTCGACATCCGGCAGCGTGATCGACAGAAACACGACATCCCACGGAGCGCCGGTGTCGAGCGACGCCAGCAGGTCGTCCGGCCCATGAACCACGGTCACCTCGTGGTCACCGATTCCCAGGTACATCGACACCAGATCCGCCTGCTCCGGATCGTCCCATCCCACCAGAATTCGCATTGACAACCCTCCGTGAACGCCGCTTGGAGATTGTTCCAAGCATAGCCGAACCGCCCCGCGGTTGCCGGTTTTGGCGGGAACTCGAAGCCCAGCGCATCGTTCAACACGACCGGTGCCGGGCCGCGGTGACACGGCCGGCATCAGACTTCAATGGGACCGGCGATTGCCAATCTTCCAAGAAAAAACAATCCGGGCTAGCAAGGAATCCGCCGGTCGGATAGATCATGGGGCGGACGCTCGCCGTCGCGTCGGCACGAACTCATCCGCAGGATTCCCGATCATCACACCATCAACAATTTTGCAGCAGGCGCGGGGTTCCGTGGCGGAAAACCCAACCGCACCGCCCGTAGACCTGGAGTGCGGCATCGCCGCGGACAGCAACGGAATCGCGGCCGAAAGCGGCGTCCCCGCCGCCGACAGCAAATGGCAACGGGGGCTGGAATGGCCCGCGGTGCTCTGGATCGGCTTCCTGCATCTGGGTGCCCTGGCCGCGCCGTTCTACTTTACCTGGGGCGGTCTGGCGCTGTTCGCCGTGCTGAGTTGGGTGACCGGGAGCCTGGGCGTCTGTCTGGGATTTCACCGCCTGTTGACGCACGGCAGCTTCGAGACCTACCGCCCGCTGCGGTGGATGTTCGCGTTGTTCGGCACGCTGGCCGGCGAGGGGCCGCCGATCATGTGGATTTCGGCGCACCGCAAGCACCACCGTTTCAGCGACCAGGAACATGACCCGCATTCGCCGCGCGATGGCGCCTGGTGGAGTCACATGATCTGGATGCTCCCCCGCTACGGTTCGCAGCACTGGGCCCAGCTTTACCGGCAGTACGCCCCGGATTTGATGAAGGATCGATCCCTGCGGTGGCTCGACCGGACGTTCCTGTGGCTGCATCTGGCCCTGGGAATCATCCTGTACTGCGCCGGCTGGCTGATCTGGGACGTGCGCACCGGCCTGTCATTCGTCTTCTGGGGAATGTTCCTGCGGCTGGTGTACATGCTGCATGTCACCTGGGCCGTCAATTCGGCGTCGCACATGTGGGGTTATCGCACGTACGAGACGCGCGACAACAGCCGCAACAACTGGTGGGTCGGTCTGCTGGCCTTCGGCGAGGGCTGGCACAACAACCACCACGCCTTCCAAACCTCGGCACGGCACGGTCACCGCTGGTGGGAGTTCGACGCCACCTACATGATCATCGCGCTGATGGCCCGCACGGGCCTCGCCTGGAACGTCATCCAAAAGCCGCAGACAGCAGGCCGATCGAACGCCGCCGTCAAGGTAGCCAACGGGGACGACGCGACAGAGGTTGCACAGCGGCGCTCGGCGTAGGGACCAGACCTGTCAGCGAGAGCGTAGGGTGCGTGGAGTCTTCGGAACGCACCATGATGTTTGCCAACGCTCCCGTCCCGTTGCGTTCCGAAGACTCCACGCACCCTACGTCGTCAATCGGATGAGGAACTCGTCCGGAGTGAGCGGCCGCGGCTTGTAGGCGGAGCTGTCGGCAACAGCGCATTGGTATTGATGCAGACGATCATCGGTGGGGATGACTCGCACGGTATTCACTCAGGGCCTGTTCGACCAGATCCGGTTCGAGTTGCCCGGCAGCCATCGCGTCATCGACGGCCTGACCGAGCGACGCACGCAGCCGCTGCGCCTCCAAACGGAGGAACAACCGCCGAATCACGTCCAACTCGGCGTCGGGCACATCGTCCAGCAGACTGTGCAACTGCGGACGCAACTCGTTCGGTGGTGCGTTGGTTGTGTTCATGGGATTCAATCTACACGCGACCATCCGGTACCACAATCGGCCATGCGATCCGACCGTCGCGTCTGCGTTCGGGAGGTTGGTTCGATTCCCGCCACTTCCAACGGCCGAATCTTTGTGCGAAGCGTCGGCTTGCTGTACTGTATTGGCCAATCGGAAGTCGTTGATCTGAGAGGATGTCTCGCGACGTTTCGTTTCCGTGGGTTTCGTTCCGTGTTGGTGGTTCATGATGATCCGACTCCAGTTGATCGCCGCCGTTTGTCTGATGGCTTTACCGGGAATCTCCGTTGCGGACGAGGGGGCGTCGCCGTCGTACCAGCGTCACGTCGCGGCTCTGTTTGGCAAACTCGGTTGCAGCAGCGGAACGTGTCATGGTGCGGTGAAGGGGCAGAACGGATTTCAACTGTCGCTGTTCGGGGCCGATCCGACCGGTGACCATGCGCGACTGATCCGCGACTTCGGCAGTCGGCGGTTGAACTTCTTCGATCCCGATCAAAGCTTGTTGCTGCTCAAGGGGACCGGCCAGATTCCGCACGGCGGCGGAGCACGGCTGCGCGCGGGGAGTGCCGAATACCAGATCCTGCGAAACTGGATCGCCGCCGGGGCCGTCGCCGATGAGGAAGCGAAGTCTCAGTTGAAGGGACTCCACGTCCTGCCCGCCGAGCGGATCGCCAAGCCGGACGAAAAGTACCGACTGAAAGTGGAAGCGGAGTTCGCCGACGGCACAACGGAAGACGTGACGGCATTCTGCTCGTTCGAGTCGCTCGATCGGGCCGTGGCGACGATGGACGGAGCCGGAGTGGTGACCGGCGTCGGCGTCGGTGATGCCGGGCTGCTGGTGCGGTATCGCGACCAACCCGCCGCGGCCCGCGTGCTCGTGCCGCGACCGGGCGAGACCGCGTTTCCCGATCTGAAGCCGGCCAACTTCATCGACACGCACGTGCTCGCAAAGTTGAAGAGCCTGAATCTGCCTCCGGCCGATCTCTGCGACGACGCCACGTTTCTGCGTCGCGCGCATCTGGACGTGATTGGCGAGCTGCCGACCCCCGACGAGGTGCGCGAGTTCCTGGCCGACACGTCACCCGCCAAGCGATCGGCGAAGATCGAACAACTGTTGCTCCGCCCCGGTCACGCCGATCTGTGGACGCTCAAGTTCTGCGACCTGTTGAAGGCGGCGGACTTCGGCGTGTATGCCGACGCGATGTCGAAGGAACACGACGCGCCGCGGATGCAGGCGTGGATCCGAGCCCGTCTCGCGGAGAACGTTCCGTATGACGAGTTCGTCGAGCGGATCCTGACCGCCACCAGCCGCGAAGGTCGATCGATGGACGAGTACGCGGCAGAAGTGAAGTCGCTGTTCGAAGGCTATGCGCCGGGCCGGCCG
The DNA here is from genome assembly GCA_031372385.1 of Planctomycetota bacterium. Classification (GTDB taxonomy): domain Bacteria; phylum Planctomycetota; class Planctomycetia; order Planctomycetales; family Planctomycetaceae; genus Schlesneria. The sequence continues at coordinate 5,345 of JANMLE010000096.1, forward strand.
GACTTGGAGTTGTACGCGCGCCGCAAGACGCTCGATCTGTTCTGGCAGCGCCGCGGATCGGACGGCGTCAAAGGGACGATGCAGGTCGCGCATGTGTTTCTCGGCCTGCGGATCGAATGCGCCCAATGCCACCGGCACCCGCACGACAACTGGCAGCAGGACGATCTGCTCGACTTCGCCAACCTGTTCATGCGGGTTCGCACCGTCGGCTTTCAGGGGGACAACGAAAAGAAGTTCCCCGATGCGGTGGCGTACTTCAAACAGTTCAACGACGAGGCGAAGGCTGTCGAAGCCGACGTCAAACAGCGCAAAGAGGGCGAGGGGAAGAAGCTCGAAGAGGAGGCCAAGCAGGCGAAGACCAACGCCGACAAGCTGACTGCCGAGATCGCCAAACTCGAAAATGAAAACGGCGACGCGGCTGTCATTGAAACGAAGCGTCAGGAACTGGCCGCCGCGAAGGACGTGATGTCACGCAGCGAAACCTACCGAACGGAAACGGTGAATCTCGACAAGCGTGCGAAGATGCTGCCCGAGGCCGCGCGGCGACTGTTGCAGGCCGAGTGCCGGTTGCTCGACACCGGAGCCAACGCGAAAGTGAGCAGCACGCTGGGGACGCGCGAATCGAAAACAGCCCGGTTGCTCGGCGAGGCCGAACCGGTGACGGTGTCCGCCGACAGCGACCCCCGCGCATTGGTCATGCAATGGATGCGGAAGCCGGACAACCCCTACTTCGCCCGCGCCCTCGTGAATCGGGTCTGGGCGCACTACTTCGGCCGCGGGATCATCGACCCGCCCGACAACCTGTCGGCGTTCAACCCGGCCACTCATCCGGAGTTGCTCGACGAACTCTGCCGCGGATTCGTGCAGCACAAGTTCGACCTGCGCTGGCTGCATCGCACCATCCTGAACAGCCGCACGTACCAGCAATCCAGCACACCCGCCCCCGGTGCCGAAGCGGACCGCACCCACTACGCCTTCTTCCCGCTCCGGCGACTGTCGGCCGAGGTGATGCTCGACGCGTTGAACACGGCGACCGGCACGACCGAAAACATGGACATGAAGTACCACCACTGGCCCGAGAACATGACGACCGTTCAAGTGCCATTCCTGCCTCAAAACAAGTTCGTGACCTTCGTGCTGGAAACCTACGGCCGGCCGCCACGCAACGCCGCGGTGCAGTGCGACTGCGAACGCGACGGCAGCGGGTCGATCTTTCACGTGCTGCTGCTGACGAACCACCCGCGGGTCTGGGAAAAGATCCGCGATCCCGCCGGTCGAACCGGAAAGCTGCTCAAGTCCAGCGGTGACGACGGCGTCAACATCGAGGAATTGTATCTGGCCACGGTGAGCCGATTGCCGACAGAATTGGAACGCGACGAGTGCCTCAAGTTTCTCGCGACCTCCGATAGCCCCGAGAACGGCCTGCAAAACATCCTGTGGTGCCTGATCAACACGCGCGAGTTTTTGTTGCAACATTAGTGAAGCCAGCAGCCACGCTCGCCAAGAGCGTGGGGACAATCCCGGAAAACCCACGCTCTTGGCGAGCGTAGCTACGAACCCGTTTGACGATCGGAGATGAACATGCAGCGTCGCGACTTTCTGCGGATTGGTGGCTTGGGACTGTGTGGCGTCGGGGCTCTCGACCTGATCCGGGCTCACGCCGCGCCGACTGTCGGGGGAGCCAAGGCCAAACAGATGATCGTCTGCTGGCTCGGGGGCGGACCGCCGCATCTCGACATGTTCGACATGAAGCCGGAGACGTCCGAAGACTACCGCGGCATCTTCCAACCGATCGACACGAAGGTGCCCGGCCTGCAGGTCGGCGAACTGCTCCCCGAAATGGCGAAGCGGGCCGACAAGTACACGGTCATCCGGTCCGTCACCACGCTGAACAAGCCGGGCGACCACGCCCAGGCGCCGCTCTATTGGCTCACCGGCAATCCCCGGCTGACGACCGGCAGCGACGAATATCCGATGTACGGCAGCGTCATGAACAAGCTCCGTCCGGGTCCGAACGATCTGCCGACGTTCGTCGTGCTGGATGAGATCGACGTCCACACGCACAACGCGCTGTCGCGAAACTTCCTCGGCTCGGCGCACTCACCGTTTGTCATGCAGCCGCTCAAGGACAAGGATGCCGTCACGAAGATGCTGACGCCGCAGCTTGAACTGCCGGCGTTCGCGCGAAACACCGAGTTGTTGAAGTCACTCGACACGAAGTTGCGGCGCGACGACACGCAGGACGAACTGATCGCCGGGCTGGACCAGTACCAGCAGACGGCGTTCAATCTGCTCCGCTCGCCGAAGCTGCGGCAGGCGCTCGACATCTCGAAGGAATCGGCGTCGTCGGTCGAGCGGTTCACCCGCAACAAGCCGGCAAAGGCCCGCTACCCGATCGGCGACCCGCTGCATTTCCTGCTCGCCCGCCGTCTGATTGAAGCGGGAGTCCCCATCGTTCACTTCAATCTCGGCTACTGGGACTGGCACGGCGACAACTTCACCGCCGGCAAGCAACAGATCCCGATGTTCGACTCGTGCCTCGCGGCGCTGCTGGATGATCTGGACGAACGCGGTCTGCTCGATTCCACAATCGTGCTCGCGCTCGGTGAGATGGGCCGCAAGCCGAAGATCGACAAGCCCCACGAAACCGGTGCCGGACGCGACCATTGGGACTACGCGCAATTCGTGATCGCAGCGGGAGGCGGCTTCAACCGCGGCTGCGTCGTCGGAGCGACCGACAAACTCGGCGAGCAGGTGACGGACAAGCTCTACAAGATCGAGAGCTTCGGCCGCACGCTGTACCACCTGCTCGGCATCGACGCCGACACGGTGGTGCAGACCCCCGCGAACCGCCCGGTGAAACTGATCGTGGAAGACGCGCCGATCATCAAGGAAGCGATCTCGTGATCCACTTGAGTGCGTCGGGCAGTCGGCAAGAAATCAACGGACCATTGCCGTAGGACGGATTTCCAATCCGTCCGTCAGTCCGTCGGATGTTGGCGGACGGATTGGAAATCCGTCCTACGGGTCGCTCAGTTCTCTTCGCCGTCCAGTTCCTTCGGCCGCCACAGATCGATCAGGCGCGCGTGTGTTGTTTCGCTGAACTGCGACCAGTCCGACAGATCGACTTCCAGTCGGGCGAGT
>JANMLE010000097.1:0-1969 GCA_031372385.1 Planctomycetota bacterium
GCGCGGGATCTGCGCCAATGCCCGGCGGGCGTAGTCGTCGAAAGCGTCGGGAAAGTAGATCGCTGATCTCTCATCCAGTGGACAGAAGCAAGTGTCCAAGTGATAGAAGTGGCCATCGACCAGTTGCAGGGGAATCACCCGGCATCCCATCTTTTGGCCGAGCCACTGCATCGAGGCCGCGTCGCTGCGCACGAGATAGCCGGCGTACAGGGTGTCGCCGCAGAACAACGCGTCGCCCGCCCCTTCGAAATACATTCCGGCGGGCAACTCGATCGTTCGAAAGCCACTGGTCGAAAACCAAGCCGCATCGACGGCGGTTTCCCCCTGGCGCGCCGCATGCCGGAACGAGGATAGAAACACCCTGTCATGCCAGACCAACCCCGCGTTGGCGGTGAAGACCAAGTCGGGAAGTCCGCGGACAGGATCCATCAGTCGCACCTCGACCTGCAATTCAACTAACAGGTCGTGCAGGTCCTGCCACTGCTGCCGCGAACGTTCGGCATCGCTGGGAGTGTCCCGACTCATCCACGGGTTGATCTCGTATTCGATCCCATAGAAATCGGGCGGGCACATCAGGATGGTTGGTCGGTCAAACGCGGATGTCACAACAATTCCCCCCGCCAGACAGTGACAGCATGCCCCCGCAGGGCGACTCGATCGCCTTTCAGGGTCAGGTGCAGAATTCCGCCGCGGGCGGAGACTTGATTGGCCCGCAGTTCGGATTTGCCCAGCTTCTCCGCCCAATACGGTGCCAGGCAGCAATGGGCCGAGCCGCAAACCGGATCTTCGTTGACACCCATCGCCGGCGCAAAGAAGCGGGACACGAGGTCGAATTGATCGTCCTCCGACGCGGCGGTAATGATCACGCCCAGAGTGGGAATCTCGGTCAGCAATCGATAATCGGGCCGACAGGAACGAACGGCCGCAGCCGACTCCAGCAGCGCCAGTTGATAGAACCGTGACGAGCCCGCCTCCACCACCGGCACGCCCAACGCTCGCAGCAACGACTCTGAAACGGGAATCTTCGTCGGTGGGGTCGAGGGAAAGTCGAGTTCGATCATGTCGCCGACTCGGGAGCAGGTCAGGATCCCGCTGCGCGTCTGGAACCGGAGGGGACAGTCGGCGTCAACAACCTGCTCTGACCAGAGTGCATGCGCCGTGGCAAGTGTGGCATGGCCGCACAAGTCGACTTCGACTGTCGGAGTGAACCAGCGCAGCTCATAACCGTCAACCAACCGCCGCACGAATGCGGTTTCGGACAGATTCATCTCGGCCGCCACCGCCTGCATCCAAGCGGTGTCTTTTTCGGCGTCCAACCAGCAGACTGCGGCCGGATTGCCGCCAAACGGGCGATCGGTAAAGGCGTCGACCGTCCAACACCTGATCGGGGGCATGTTGAGTCTCGAATCGGGAGGTCGTCGGGCATTTCGTCGTCGGCACGATCGATCTGAGCCGGTCACATCGAACGACTTGTACCATGCTTCCGCCAGCGATTTCCAACTCGCACATCTGACCCGCCACGCTTGTGATGGACGCACTGAATTCTGCCAGACGCGGCATCAGAAAAATCAACGCGATTGGTGAAGATTCTCCCGGAAAATCAGGGGAAAAACGTTTACCGAAATCTTCCCCCGGTTGATTGACATCCCGTGTCGCAACGATATCATCTGCCTCCCCGCCGCGAAGCAGCCTTCGGGTGACCGACGCGGCGGACAGCTCTTTGACAATCTGGTTGGATGGTTCTGAGAATCAGCTTTGCTGTATTGATGCGGTTGCTGGACGTACGTAGTACGATTCCATTTTGGTAATCCCGTCGAGTCGGCATCTTCGCAAGGGGGTGTTGGCGGAGCGGGGCGCCGAGCTAATTCGTCATGCGTGCGCCTGGCTATCAAACTCTCGTTGACAATTTCGGCCCGCGGCTTGCCGCGGGTTGGATTCGAAACACATACCAAAAGGGTTTGATCCTGGC
>JANMLE010000931.1:0-6365 GCA_031372385.1 Planctomycetota bacterium
AGCAAGTAGCCCGAAGCCAATGGCTGGTTCGATGGTTGATTCAAGTTGCGATCCGGCCGTAGCCCGTAAAAGCTCAACCCCAGCGGACGCAACGTCCGACCGGACTGACGGCGCGCCTCGACCGCCGCGATCGACCGCTCGGCCTCCGCCTTGCTTTCGATCGCGTCCGCCAACGCGCGCTTCGCCTCGTCGGTCTTCGCCTTCGACAGACCGGCCTGCGCCTTGCTTTCCGCATTGGTCGCATTCACCAACTGCAGCTTCAGTCGGCCGTCTTCTTTCGCATCCGCGACGGCGGGCGAGTCGCCCGCTTCCGGGATCCGGGTCGAAATATCCGCCCAATCCACCGAGCCGATCGCGAACACGAGCACGCACAGCAGGATCAGCCCGACACCGCCACCCAGCATCGTTTCCGCAGGAGATGACTGCACGCGGATCGTATGTCCGCTGGCGGTCAGCATGACTCCGAACACCAGCAACACGACCGTGCCGCCCACGTAAATCAGCAGTTGCGCGGCACCCAGAAAGTCGGCGTGCAGCAGAAAGAACAGCGCGGCCACGGAACCGAGCGACACCACCAGCCAGAACGCCATCCGCACGATGTTCTGAGTCGCCACGACGGCCACGGCACCGCCACACGTCAGGATCGCGAAAACCCAGAACAGCAGACCCTTGGTGCCACCGACGGCGATCGCCGCCGCATCCACTTGGTCGTACAGGAACCGCGCGCCACCGAATACGAACAGCAGCACACACAGGGAACCGCCGGCCACGAGCAGGCTCAGCAGTTTCAACGCCGGGCTGCGCAGCACTATAAGACCCGCGACACCGGCTAACATCAGAATCACAAACAGCAATACCAGCAGCAGTGTGATCATCGCGCCACCTCCGAACCGCCTTGGGCGAGGGTGGACGAAGCATCAGCGGCGGCTGTGGGAGCGGACGACGTCGCGACCACCGACGGCACCGACTTGAGCGCCGGGCCGAAGATGATCGGGCGACCGAGCGGGGTCGACGCCAGCACCAGCGGCCAAATCACCGCGCCGAGAAACAGGAAGCAACTGATCGGCACCAGGTACTTCAGGCAGGTCGTCATCACTTGGTCAATTCGCAACCGCGGCAACGTCCAACGCACCCAGATTTGCAGAGTCACCAGCAGTGACGCCTTGATGACAAACACATGCGCGCCGACCAGGTTGCCGATGTAGGCTCCCAGCCCGAATCCCTGCACGGGAAAGTCCGGCCACCACGTCCGCAGCGAACCGACGATCGCTTCGGGAATCACGATCCCGGTTTCCCAACCACCCAAGAACAGCAGCACCGCGATGCCGCTGACAGCGAACATGCTGGCGTATTCCGCCAGAAAGAAGATCGACCAGCGGAAGCCGCTGTACTCGGTGTGGAACCCGGCGACCAGTTCGCTCTCCGCCTCAGCCAGGTCGAACGGTGCCCGCTTGACGCTCGCCGTCGCCACCGTGAAGTAGCAGAAGAAGGCCAGGAACGCGAACGGATCGTGGAAGATGAACCAGTTCCAGAACCCGCCGCACTGCATCTTCCCCACGACCTGCAGGTTCAACGAACCGGCGATCAATAGCGGAATCAACGCGCAGATCGCCATCGGGATTTCGTAGCTCACCATTTGGGCCGCTTCACGCATCGCACCAAACAGCGCCCACTTCGAACCGCTGGAATATCCCGCCAGGATGATCCCCAACACTTCCAGTGCCATCAGCGCCAGAATCAGGAACGCCCCGCACTCGGCGGCGACACCGACCCAGCCATCGGCGACCGGCAGCACCATGAACGCGGCGAACGACGCCACGCCGGCCAGATACGGTGCCATGCGGAAGACGACGCTGTCGGCATCCTTGGGGATGAGGTCTTCTTTTTGAATCAGCTTGATGCCGTCGGCGATCGTCTGCAGCCAGCCGAATTTTCCGCCGACGCGGGTCGGACCGAGACGATCCTGAATGCGACCGGCGACTTTCCGTTCCAGCCAGATGTAGAAGACCGGCAATCCCGCGAAAAGCTGCAACAACAGGGCGGCGTGGATCAGCGCAGCCAGCATGAAAGCCACCAACGCCATCAACTCCGAGTCGTGGCCCGACTGCAGAATGTTGGCGATGAATTTTTCCAGCGTCAGTACGGCAAGGGGGCCGTTCATTCGGTCACTCGTGTAGGCGTACAACAACAGCGCAGGCGTCCAGCCATGATTGGCGGGGAACTATGCCAGATGGGTTTCAGCGATTCAAGCGACCGCCCACCAAAAGCCCGGCTATTCTCACTCTCGCGAATTCTTGCGGCTGACCCGACCCCGGTTTGCACTTTGATTTATACTTCACGCGGTCGAAGGTGTGTCGTCTAACCGCGTGGGCATCGCCCCGCGCGTGAGCGGGGATTCACGCTCAAAACACGCGGGGCGATGCCCGCGCGGTTAAACGAAAACATCTCATTCATGCCCGCGAGCAGTATCGTGGGTCAGGAAGAGTCACGAGTGCCCGTCCCGCGGGTTTTTCAACAGGCAGTCAAGGGTGAGGCATAGTCCGGCGAAACCCCAGTTCGCTCAATCGCTGTGCGACCTGCGGCTCGTCAAACAACGTGATGAACGACTGCACCGCGGGTCGGCTGCGGCGCGACTTGGGGACGACGAAGTCATACCGTTCTTCTTGATAGGGGAGGAACCCCAGGTCGTTCGTTCCGGCGACGGATTCGATGGCCAGGCCCCAGTCGGCTCGGTGTTGGACGATCGCGGCGGCGACGGCGTTGTGGTTGGTCGGTTGGACCGCGTAACCGCTCGGCTTCGCACCGTTGAGCAACCGGTCGATCAGGATTCGCGTACCGCTCCCCTGGTTGCGGTTGACCATCACGCAAGAGGGGTCGCTGATCGCCAGCGCCACGATCTCGTCGGCCGTCCGGCCTTCAAAGCGGGCGTCGCCGCGACGAAACAGAACGCCCTGCGAACGACCATAGCCTTCGATCAGTTCGACGGCATCAGACAGAAACGGACGGTTGTACTGGCCGGTTGCGGCGTCGAGCAGATGAATCCCCGCGATGTCGCATTCGCCCCGCTTGGCCGCGAGCAGACCGGCCGAACTGCCGACGTTGAGCAGCTTGCTCGTGATGCCGCGCCGTTGCAGTTGTGACAGCAGGAAGTCCATGCCGACACAGTGGCTGCCGATGACGATCAGGTCGGCCACTTCCAATTGGCGACCGATCAGCCGGACCTCGACTGTTTGACCGGTATCGACGATCTCGGTGTGACGCGGAATCGTGACGAAGCCGTCGGCCCGGCTGAACGTCGTCACCGAACCCGAGCCCTTCCCCATCGGAAACGCCGACAGTCCGTGATCTGTTTTGACGAGGCCGACGAGCAGGTATTCGGTCCGGCCAACTTCCGAGTTCGTCTTCACGGCCATCGTCGCCGAAACGGTCTCGTGCGATTCCGGAGGCCGACCACCGAGCAACCGGATCACCGGCGCGACGAACTCATGAAACGTGAAGATCGCCGACGTCGGAAAGCCCGGCAGGATCACGACCGGCCGGCCGCCGGTTACCGCCAGACAGAGCGGCTTGCCCGGCTTCAAAGCCACGCCATGCACGACGATGCCGGGATCGTTCAGTTCGGCGACGACCCGGTAACAAAGGTCTCCCTTCCCCTTGCTGGTCCCGCCGGAAAGGAGGACGACGTCAGACTCCGCGAGTGCGGCGTGCAGCATGGTCCGCAGCGCTGCGACGTCGTCGCGCACGATCCCCCAGCAGCGCGGGAGGCCCCCCAGTTCGCGCACCGCATCGGCCAAGACTTGGGAATTCGAATCGTAGACGGCCGCCGGTCGCATCGGCTGGCCGGGCGCGATGATCTCGTTGCCGGTCGAGATGATCGCGACGCGCGGCTGTCGCCAAGCGGCGACGTCCGCTTCCCCGAGTGCCGCCAGCACCCCTGTTTCGCGGCTGGTCAACACCGTTCCGCTCCGCAGCACGGTCTCCCCCGTGGCGATGTCTGTCCCGGCGAATGCGACACCCGATCCCGGTGTCACGGCGCGACGGACGAACACGATGCCGTCGCGCACCTCCGCGTGCTCGATCATCAGAATGGCATCCGCCCCGCGCGGGACCATGCCGCCCGTCGCGATGCTGACGGCTTCACCCGATTGCACGGCGACCGTCGGTTCCGTTCCGGCGTCGAGCGTTTCGGCCAGCAACCGGACACTCTTCGGAGCGAGTTCGCTCGACCCAAACGTATCGACCGCGCGGACGGCAAAGCCATCGAAGTTCGACCGATCAAACGACGGCACATCGACCCGCGCGACGACGTCATCCGAAAGGACTCGACCCAGCGCGTGCGACACCGCGATCCGTTCGGCACCGAGCGGCTGCAGCACCAGCGCCGCACGAAACCGCCGCTCGGCTTCATCCCGGTCGATCACGTCGAGAAACTGTTCCTGGTCTGACATGCGATTCCTGATCGATGAGACAGCGAAGTTCGGTCGTTTAACCCTGAGCCAACGGCGAAGGGGGTGTGGGAAGAAGCGTCCCTCGTCGCAGCCGGCAAAGTCACTGGGATCGGGGCGCTGGCTGACAACACCTTCGCCGTTGGCTCAGGGTTAAACGAAAAAGACACTGCTTGACAAAGTGGGTCGACCACTGGGTGGTCTGTCCTACGAGAATGATCAGTACAAGAACACGTCCACTACTGAACCGGGCGGATAGCCCTCGCTGTCGGCCGGAACGATGACGAATCCATCGGCGCGGGTGGTGGAACTGAGGATTGACGCACCGCTCACCGCGAGCGGCTCCGCTTCGTTTCCATGCACGATGACCCGTGCGTAATCGACGCGACCGACGGTCGAGACCAGCTTGCGACTCAGGACGACGCGGACTCGGCGATGCGGCCAATCCTTCGATCGACCGCCCAGTGCGCGAATGGCCCGGCCGGCGAAGAAGTCGTAGGCGCATAGGCACGAGACCGGGTTGCCCGGCAGCAGGAAGACCAGCCGACCGTCCAGCCGACCCATACCCGCCGGGCTGCTCGGACGCATCGCCACACCATGAATGGCGAGCTCCCCTTCCTCCGCGAGCAGTCTCGGTACGTGGTCTTCCTGCCCGACACTCGATCCACCGGAAACGAGGATCACATCGGCGTCGTCGTGCAGCGCGGCGCGGAGCGCATCGGGGCTGTCGGGGACGATGCCGCGCGTGATCGCGATGCCGCCGTCACGTGCGACCAGCGCGTGCAGCATCGGTCCGTTCGCGTCGGCGATGCGACAACCTTCCGGCGGCGTTCCGGCGGGAAGGAGTTCATTGCCGGTGATCACGATCCGCACGCGCGGTCGGCGGACCACGCGGACTTCTCCGATACCGATCGACGAGATGACTCCCAGATCCTGCGGTCGCAGCACCCGTCCCGCCGGTTGGATGACTTCCTCGGCGCGAATGTCTTCGCCAATCTGACCGATGTGTTTGCCGGCCGAGACTTCGCCCATCGCCCGCAGCGTCGGACCATCGACCTCGGTGTTCTCGACGGGCAACACGGCATCCGCACCATCGGGAAGCGGTGCGCCGGTCATGATGCGCACGGCTTGTCCAAGCTCCACGCGGCCCGGAAACGGCAGACCCGGCAGGCAGGTGCCGATGATCCGCAGCGGCAGCGGATTGTACGGGGTCGCTCCGTGCGTCTGTTCACTGCGAACGGCGAAACCGTCCATCATCGAGCGGGCGAAACTCGGCACATTCACACGGCTCGTCACTGCCGTCGCCAGCACGCGACCGCCAGCCTCAAGCAACGAAACAGTTTCGGTGGGCAGAGCCTCAAACGCCGGCAGCACCGAATCGATCCAGGCCAGCGACTGTTCCACGGTTGCCCGCTGCGTGAAGCCGCGCATCCGGACATCGGCATTGGAGTGATTGGGCAAAGTCATCAAACGCCTTCTGAAACGGGCCGCACACCGTGGGATGGATTTTCGTGGGATGGATTTTCGTGGGACGGGTCTTCGTGGGACGGATTTTCAATCCGTCCGTCCTCGTGTTGGCGCGACCGGATGAGGATACCAATCGGGCCATGTCAAATCGTTCGTTGCGGGTGTTCACCGGGCCTCCTGGCCTCCTATCATCGCATCCGGGTGCAGTCGCCAATTGGTGGTCTGCTCCGGACAGAGCCTTTTCTGGTCCCCTCGCCCCACGCTTTGGTGGGGAGAGGGTTAGGGTGAGGGGTCTTCTCTTCGCGGCTCGCCCCTCACCCTAACCCTCTCCCCGCAAAGCCGGGGAAAGGGGACCAGATGATGACCACCCATTGAGATCAACGGGGTCAGGAGTCGTTGATTTGTCCCGAACTGTGTCCCGACGACCGTGTGCGGACCATTATTTCAACGACG